>JAJDGF010000168.1 GCA_030265545.1 Eubacteriales bacterium OttesenSCG-928-N13 | reverse complement strand
AACAAACCAACGAGACGGCCTCCCTGGATTGCCGTGCTGGTTGTGATTGTGCTCTTATGCGGCATCGCCTATCTGCTTGCAACGCAACTGGCGGGCTGGCGCAGTGACCAGCTTCGGGAGGTCATTTCGATCCCCGCGCGATCGGGGCAGGCGATTGAGCCGCTTCGAGATGGCGTGATCTATTACGACGGCGCCAACCTGCACGCCATGGACGCACGCGGCCGGCAAATATGGAGCTATGCGATGGGTGGGAGCGCCAGCTTCCGCGTCAGCGATGGTGGCGTGGCAACCTGGTCGGGCACGATGCTCTCTCTGCTCTCTGCAGATGATGGCTCATCCTCGTTCAGCGGGCATTTGGAAAGCACAGTCGTCTCTGCGCGATATGGTTCGAACTATATCGCGGTGCAGATCGCCGATGAATCAAAGGGATCACCCGATGAGCATAATAGCACCATGCTGCTGCTGGATTCAGGCGGACGCCAGGTGGATCGCATCGCGCTGACCAACCAAACGGTGCTGGATTTCGGGTTCTTTCATGGGGGCACACTGTTTTGGGTGATGTCGCTCGATACAGAGGGCACGACGCCCGTGTGCTCGGTTAGCACCTATCGCCCGGGCAAAATGCGCGCCGGTACCGTGACGGACACCTCGCAGGTGCTCTATGAGGTGCTGTTCCAATCAAGCAACATCCGCGTTGTGGGGCTGACCTATATCAAAGATTTCCTGTATACCAACAGCGAGGTCACGGAAAATCGCATGCTGGTGTATGGCTGGTACATGCTGGATGTGGACGAGAACCAGCAGAACCCGTTCATGGTGTTCGTACCCACATCGCAAGCGGACGGAACCAGCGGCATCAGTGACATTCGTACCATTCAGGGGCAGGTGGACACGACCATTCGGCTGCCAGCCGCAGCCAAACAGGTGTTCGCTTCTGGCAACACGGTATACGCCTTTGCCAATGATCGCGTGATGGTTTGCGCCTCGGGTTCGTCCGAGCCGGCCACCTATGCGTTACCGATATATATCGATCAAGTGCTATCGCTGACGGATAACCATACGGCGATTGTGAGCTCCGGCGGCGATGTCTATCTGATTCCGCTGCCCTAAGCGCAACGCTCACCGCAAAAGATTTCGACCGTCGCCGTGATAAAAAAATGGGAGGGATACCGCCTTGCTGAATTTGAACATTGTGGACATCCTTATCATCGCCGTGCTCGGCCTATCGCTGATCTCGGGCATGTACAAGGGTTTCATCTCGTCCGGGCTGGCCGCCGTGGGCTTTGTGGGTGCCTGGTTTGGCGCGCTGCAGTTGTATCCGCAGCTGTCCAACATCATCGCAAACAACAATGCACTCATGGACTGGCTGACAGATTTGCTGGATGCCGGTGCGATGTTTAACCCGCGTAGCCTGGGCAATACGCTGGTTTCCACCTTGGCGGGCGAAGCGAATGAGCTTCGGGACGCGCTCAACGGCATGTCCGGTGTGCCCGACATCATCAAGAACGTGTTCGCAAACAACGTGAACCATCAGCTCTTCCAGCAGCAGGGGCTGAACACCTTCACCGAATACCTGGGCCGCACGATTTTGACGGCGGGCGCCAACGTGTTCTCGTTTGTGGTGATCTTCGCGGTGGGCTATCTGATCATGCTGATGATCGTGAATCTGCTCAACAGCGTGTTCCATTTCCCGTTGCTCAAGCATCTGGATTGGCTGCTGGGTGGCATCTTCGGCGTCGTGCGCGGCTACGCGATCATGATGCTGGTGCTGGCCGTGGTGCCGATGCTGCTGTCGATGCTGGATATCAATATCGTTGGTGACCTGATCAATGGCTCCATGTTGGCGCAGTATTTCCCAATCAACAATGGCTTCCCGATTCAGGATATCGTCAATTCCGCCTTCTCCACGGTCAGTAGCGTGGTCGGTGGATAACCCACAAACCATCGAACATCAAAGCGCTCAGTTGTAACTCAGCTGAGCGCTTTTGCATGGCATCTAATCTTGAAAGATAAGTTCATTGATCGTCGAAAACCCGTCCCTGGGAGGGCTATGGCAGCTTCAATCCGCAAGCTGGCGACCCCGCGCACGACCAACATCTGCGCCCAAATGGCGCCTGAGCGCCTTATGTTGGCGCTTCCTTGCGCGACTTCTGCCCGTGTGGCTCCACTACACAAGAAATCGAGTTTTCATCCCTTATGCGAGGAGAACAAAACAACAGAGCTGTGAATCAAAATGTTCACAGCTCTGTTGTTCGACGAGGCCGCTATACGTTGAATCGAAACAGCGTCACATCCCCGTCCTTCATCACATATTCCTTGCCCTCTGAACGCACCAGCCCCTTGTCCTTGCAAGCCGCAATGGAGCCCTCGCGCACCAGATCCTCATAGGGCACGATCT
>JAJDGF010000167.1 GCA_030265545.1 Eubacteriales bacterium OttesenSCG-928-N13 | reverse complement strand
TTTCAGGGCGCAGGGCTGCCGGACATCCTGGCTATCGCGCCCGTGTCAGGGCGGCTTGTGGGCATTGAGGTCAAGCGCCCCAAGGTCGGCAGACTGACGGAGCTGCAAAAAAGCCAGCTCGCCCGAATCGAGGCGGCTGGCGGTGTGGCTGGGGTGGCGACATCGGTGGAGGAGGCGCTAAGCATACTACAGAGGGGGAATCTGACATGACTACAGTCAACAGCGCCAAGGAGTTTTTTGAGAAATGTCGTCGTCTGGAACGACGCGTCGATGATAAACTGGACGAAGCTGTACGGCTGCGGGCACTGGCGACGAACATCACGGCCAACTACTCAGATCAGCCGCATGGAGGCGGCAGTATCAATAGCCCTATCGAACGGGCGGTGTTGCGCCTGATCGAACTGGAGCGGGAGATTGCTGATGCGGTCAACGACATGGTAGATCACCGCAGAGCGGCACAGTCGATCATCGACAGCCTGACGGATGACCGTTACCGGGATGTGCTCACCTGGCGCTACTTTTCCCTGTGGAACTGGGAGCAGATTGCCGAAGCTATGGCTTGTGAACGGATGCAGGTGTGGCGTTTACACGGGAGGGCGCTCCTGGCCGCGAGCGAACTGTTGGCAAAAGCACCGATGAATTGTTAAATATCGTTGCAACGCCACGATGTTACTATATGATACATTGTTTCGGCACATAATCATACTGAGACAGTGTGTAGAATCACGGCGGCTCATCTGCAAAGGTGGGCCGCCGTTTTGTGTGCTGCACATGACACGGGTAGGGAGGACACGATGGACATCATCTACAAAGACCCGAAGCTCTTGTCGCCCTATCCGGGCAACGCCAAGAAGCACTCCAAGCCACAGATCGACAAGGTGGCGCTGTCGATCCAGCGGTTTGGGTTCAAGCAGCCCGTGGTGATCGACGGCAATGACGTGATCGTCATCGGACACTGCCGGACGCTGGCCGCCGTGCAGATCGGATTGGCAGAGATCCCGTGCATCCTGGCAGATGACCTCACGCCGGAACAGATCAGGGAACTGCGATTGATTGACAACAAGACCAACGAGAGCGCCTGGGACGCTGATCTGCTGGCGACGGAGCTGGCCGATCTGAACATCGATCTCACGGCATTCGGATTTGATGCCATCATGCAGGATGACATCCATGAGGATGAGTTCGACGAAACACCACCTGCTGAGCCGATCACCAAGCCCGGCGACATCTGGCTGCTGGGCCGCCATCGGCTGATGTGCGGCGATGCCACCAATCCCAGCGACGTGCAGATGCTCATGGATGGCCTGAGAGCTGATCTGTGTGTCACAGACCCGCCATATAACTGTGATCTGACCGGCAAGACCAAGGATGCGCTGAAGATCCGTAATGACAAAATGGACAGTGACTCGTTCTACGCCTTCCTGTTTTCTGCGTTCAAAAATGTCTACGACAATCTCGTCGATGGTGGTGCTGTGTACATCTTTCACTCCGATGCGGAGAAGGTGAACTTCTATAATGCCACCGTCGCCGCAGGTTTCCATTATTCCACGACCTGTATTTGGGTCAAGAACTCAATGGTGATTGGACGCATGGACTACCAAATGCGCCACGAGCCAGTGCTATACGGGTTCAAGGACACCGCGAGGCACAATTGGTACTCAAACCGCAAACAGACCACCATCTGGGAGTATGATCGGCCTGCCCACAGTCGGATGCACCCGTCGACAAAGCCGATTCCGCTCATTGCCTACCCGATTACCAACTCGTCGCAGCCCGGAGAGCGCGTACTGGATACGTTTGGTGGTTCCGGTTCAACGATGATTGCGTGTGAACAAACTGGCCGCGTGGCTTACCTGATGGAACTTGATCCCAAATATGCTGACGTAATTGTGAATCGGTTCATCAAGCAGGCAGGGACTGACGAGGGTGTGTTTGTACAGCGGGACGGTGAGCGCATTCCATACGCGCTGCTTGCCGCCGCAAAGGAGATGTGACCATGGGCTACGTTGACTTCTTCAAATCGCTCAAATCATACCGCCATCTGCTCACCCGCCAGGAACTGCAGACCCTGCGCGGCCAGGCGATGGCAGGTCAATATGAGGCCGCCAGCCATGGTCTGGCAACGATCCTGATGCGCAAGGAAGCCGAGACCGGGAGGAGCATCCATGCCAAGAAAACCTGATCGTCCGTGTCGCCATCCCGGCTGTGCGGCACTGTCGGATGGCGCCTACTGTCCGGCCCACCGCAAGCAATATGCCCGGCGCGAATCCGCCGCGGCGCGTGGCTATGATGCCAAATGGCAGCGAGAGCGGTTGCGGTTCCTGCGCACCAATCCGCTGTGTGTGCGCTGCCGTGCCGAGGGGCGATTGGCGCCTGCGACGGTGGTGGATCACATCGTGCCGCATCGTGGCAATGA
>JAJDGF010000166.1 GCA_030265545.1 Eubacteriales bacterium OttesenSCG-928-N13 | reverse complement strand
TTGGCCGACAAGCCTTGTCACTCGGTCAATGAGCCGCCTGATTCATCCTGTGAAGAACCATCCGGGTCCGTGAACTTCGCGCCGCATCGATAGCACGCGGATCGGTTTGGGTGCTGCTTTGCGCCGCACGCTGAGCATGTGGAATCGATGCCGTTCTCCGCGGGCAGCAGCTGTGCGCTGGTCGGATTGGAGATGATCGCCTGTGCGCGCTCATATGGCGTTGGGGGAGTGGGCCGGGCATCGGTCTTCACTGCGACGGCATCATGTGCGATGAGCAGTTTTTCGATGCGTTCCAGCTTCTCATACAGTTGGTCTACGCTATAGTGCTGATCATCGTAGCGTTTGAGGGCGGAACTGGCTGCCATACGAATGAGAAAAAACGTGATGATCAGATTGATGCAGACGCCAATACGTGTTGACACGACCATGTGGAACACCATCTTTCTATCTATGTATGTATCACTGACAACAGTGTATCTGAATGCGGTATATCTGTCAACGTACCCTGCACATGATTCTTTGCCGCAAATGGTGCGACATTGAGCGAATCAATGGCATGAAACACATACGCAATGCCATCTTTACCAAAGTGTCAACAATGAAAAATCGAGTTGTGTGATTCAGGTGCGTTCTTTCTCGTCTTGAATTGACACCTTTCGTACAATCATTGCAATTGTAATTAGCCTAATGGTGAACAATGTCAATACTTAATGTATTATTCGACAAATATATTATAACGAATATACTTTTTGGTATTGACGAAAAATAGAAATTGCGATATTATATAACTACAATGGAGGAATGTACATGCAAGAAATTATGGATTATATCGCGTTTGGCAAGCGAATTCGCGCAAGAAGAAAAGAACTCAGATTGACACAAGCACAATTGGCGAAGATGTCAGATATATCGCTTGCGTTCATCGGTCACATCGAAAGGGGCGGGCGTAAGGCCAGCATTGAAACGCTGCTGCACATCGCAAGTTCTCTGGAGACGACGCCCGATGCATTGCTGTGCGATTCAATCGTGACGAAGGATCATGCGGGTCTCTTTGCTGCTGACAATGCGGAGCTGCTTGTCAAGATCCAGAAGATGATCGATGAGCACATCGACAAATACTGGTCAATGACCAAGTGATCAACGCGGCTCATATGCGGTCAAACATCAAAGATGCTGAAGTATCGGCATCTTTGTTTTATGTTCCTATAAAGGATTGGTGAAATTGACAAGAGCATAGCGGCAATGTATAATACTTCCATCAACAGTTTGGAGGCGCCATATATGTTTATAGCACCCAATACCCCTGCGGTGGTTGTGAACCTGGATCAGGTGGATCGCAACATCGAAAGCATGGTTCAATCGTTGTCCGCGCATGGGATCTCGCACCGCCCACACATCAAGACGCACAAGAGCCTGTATTTTGCGCGGCTTCAGATGGAGCTGGGCGCGGTGGGCGTGACGTGCGCGCGCATTGGGGAGCTGGAAACCATGATCCATGGCGGCGTTCGAAACGTGCTGCTCGCCTATCCGGTCATCGGCAATGACAAGCTGCGCCAACTGGGCAACCTCCTGCGCTATGCGGACATCATCTGCGCGGTGAACAGCATGGAGGGCGCCAAGGCGCTGTCGCTGCTGGGCAACCATGTGCGCAAGATCTCCGTGTTGATCGAGGTGGATGGCGGTACCCACCGGGGCGGGCTCGCGCCCTATGAGCCCACGCTGGCGTTTGCCAATGACCTGAAGGATTTGAGTGGCATTCAGGTGATCGGGTTGATGTATTATGGCGGCACGGCCTCCTCCTGCCATTCGCGCGAGGAGCTGGAACAGGTTGCCAAGAAGGAGCGAGAGGAGCTGTGCGGCACGGCCGAGTTGCTCAAGCAGAATGGCTTTGATATGCAGGTGCTGAGCGGCGGAAGTTCCTATTCGTCCAAGATGCCCGAACTGCTCGACGGGATCACCGAATCGCGTGCGGGCACCTATATATTCAATGATTGCATGCAGATGAGCCTGGGCATGGCGACCGAGCAGGAGTGCGCGCTGCGCGTGCATTCGACGGTGGTTTGTGTGGTGGATGAGCATCACCTGATCATCGACGCCGGCAGCAAGAGCCTGGCAAGCGACCTGTGCGCCAATCGCCCGGGGCATGGCTTCGTGTGTGAGCTACCCGATGCGACCATCACGCATCTGAATGAGGAGCACGGCTTTGTGGAGACGAAAACCCCGCACGGCAAGCGCATCGGGGACATCGTGACGGTCATCCCCAACCACTGCTGCACGGTGGTGAATCTGTTTGGTACGCTTGTTGGTACGCGCAATGGCGACTATTACAGCACCATCACGGTGGACGCGCGCGGGAAATAATAACGCATTATAAAGGAAGAATACATGTCAATCATCGCAATTCATACCTTGGAGCGCT
>JAJDGF010000165.1 GCA_030265545.1 Eubacteriales bacterium OttesenSCG-928-N13 | reverse complement strand
CCTCATCCTCCAACCGCTGCACCATTTGCGACGCGTTCCAGCGGTCATAGGCGATCTCGCCGATATTGTACTTTTCACCCAGCTTCACGATGAAGTTCTCGATGAATCCGTAATGGACCACATTGCCCTCGGTCGTTTGGATGAAGCCCTGCTTCTCCCACACGTCGTACATGACATGGTCGCGGCGTACGCGCAGTGAGAGCGATTCTTCCGGCAGCCAATAAAAAGGGAGAACCTGATGCGGTTCTCCTTCTTCGATGGGAGGGAACACCAGAACGATGGTGGTCAGGTCGGATGTGGAGGCCAGATCCAGGCCCGCGTAGCACACGCGCCCCTCCAACTCCAGCGGATCGACAGGCGCGCCGCACTCGTCCCAGACGTGCATCGGCATCCAACGGATGCTCTGTTTGACCCATTGATTGAGCCGCAATTGTCGAAACGCGTTCTCGTCGGCGGGATTTTCCAGCGCCTTGGCGAACGCATCCCGCACCTTATCGATGGTGATCGTGTGTCCCAATGATGGGTTGGCCTTGTACCAGCTCGCCTCGGATGTCCAGTCATCAGCGTCCGAAAGGCCAAACACCACAGGATAGAAGCGCGGGTCGGCCTTGCGGCCCTCCAAGATGTCCAGTGCCTTTTGGTGAACCTCCCAACAGATGGACGTGCGATCTGTGCCAGCCGTCGTGAGGAAGAAGAACAGCGGCTGCTTTCGCGCGTCGCCGCTGCCTTGGGTCATGACATCGTAGAGCGCGCGGGTGGGCTGGGCGTGAAGCTCATCAAACACGCAGGCACTCACGTTCAACCCATGCTTGGTCGCCACGTCGCTCGAGAGCACCTGATACACGCTGCCGGTCGGGAGGTAGACCATCCTTTTGGTGCTGGGCACGATCTTGATCCGCTTGGATAATGCAGGTGACTGGCGTACCATGTCGGCTGCCACGTCGAATACGATGCTTGCCTGCTGGCGGTCGGCGGCACAGGAGTAGACCTCTGCCTTCCACTCGTCATCGTTGCACAACATGTTCAGCGCAATGGCCGCACCCAGCTCGCTGTTGTGGGTAGGCACCATAGAGCGCCCCGCCAAGTATAGGCGTGACGGGCTGTCCACCTGGATGCAACGCATTGGCACCTTATTGGGCAGCAGCTCAATGTCCGCAATATAATGGAAACACGAGCGGGCCTTTTTGATGCGTTTCCGTTTGCGGTTGAGTTTCCGATGAAGTCTGGAGGTCGGCTGATCATCGAAAGTGGTGAATCGAATCGTGTACAGCGTCTCGCCGGTTGGCACGCTGTAGCGTGTGGATGGCTGCTCTGTCATGGCGTTTTTGATACCCAGACTCCATAACAACTCGCGCACCGATTCGGCCAACTGGCGGATGGTGCTAACGTAGGTGCTCTGTGCCTTGCGGTTGCCGATGCTGCCGTCTGAATCCATCAGGCCCTGCAAAAGCGCCCACCGTTGATCGATGGACGCTCGGAGATATTCAGTTGGAATCACCTTGTCACGGAAGGAGCGGAGCAGGATTGGCCTCAACGCCGGGACACGGACCACAATGCTGCCCCCACCCTGCTGCACCCAACTGGAGCTGATTTCATGTGGAATGCCGGCCTGGATCATGGATGCATCGCAAGTGCGGATGGTCAGTTCGGGCTTGACCGCATTTCCGTTGCCCAGCCAGAATCCGAACACATACGGATCAACTGGCAAGGCGCACTCCCTGGTAATGAGTGACTCTGCCACCGGGATGCGCACAACCGAGCGCCTTTCATCCTTTGTTCCCGCATAGTCAGTGCGGTTCTTCTTTGTCGCCCGGTAGATTTCCTCGGTGGTCATTCGCGCAGATCTGCTTTTGCCGATGATCCGCTCCACATCCCACAGATGGCGCGCCCCGGCATCGATGGTGCTTCCATCGCGGAAAGTGATGCGATAGCACCGCTCCGAATCATCGATCTCGCTGAGCGCCACCACACGGCACGAATGACCGCGCTCATCAAAAACCTTATCACCGACAGCCAACTCACCCATCATGCTCCATCCATCTGGTGTCGGGATGGGTGTTGATAGCGCGAGCTGTTTACCCTGTTTTTTGGGGATCTCGATATAGGCGCTGGTGTACTGACGCACATCGGGACGCTCATCGCGCACGGTGCCAAACACATCAGAGATGATCTTGTGCTGCCATGGCAGAAGGGTAAACGGCTTGCCATGGAACTCGCCCTTGGTGTGCTTCAGGCCTTCGATGAACCGGATCACGCGCTCGGCCTTTCTTTCGTCGAACACGCTCACCAGCCTCCACTCAGGATGTTTTCGAGGGGATCGCGCGACGCCGCACCCGACCCAGGCACCTCACCGACCTCCAGCCGCGCCCGGCTGGCAGGGGTAAGGCCAAAGTCCAGCAGCCCCTTGCGCCAGAGTTCGTAGTACT
>JAJDGF010000163.1 GCA_030265545.1 Eubacteriales bacterium OttesenSCG-928-N13 | reverse complement strand
ATCATCCAAGGCGGCGTCTTTATGATTGAATCAATCGTCCCGATTGCCGATGAAGCGGCGGGTTCTGGGGTTTTCGGAATGGAAGATCTGCTCGGGCGAGCCCTGCTCCACGATCTGCCCATCCTCCATGAACACCACCCGATCGGCCACATCCCGCGCGAAGCCCATCTCATGGGTGACCACCACCATGGTCATCCGTTCCTTGGCCAGTTCGCGCATCACGGCCAGCACCTCCTGCGTCAGCTCCGGATCAAGCGCGGAAGTGGGCTCATCAAAGCACAGGATCTCCGGCTGCATGCACAGCGCGCGCGCAATCGCCACCCGCTGCGCCTGCCCGCCCGAAAGCTGGCCCGGATATTGCTGGGGCTTGTCGGACAAACCAACTTTATCGAGCAACTGAAGCGCCAGCTCCTGCACCTTGGGGCGGCTCATCTTGACCCCATGCGCCCGCTTCACATGCAGCGGTGCATCCATCAGGTTTTGCAGCACGGTCATGTGCGGAAACAGATTGAACCCCTGAAACACCATGCCCATGCGCATCGTGATCTGGCGCAACGTCTCATCCCGCGCATACCGCACATGGCCCGATTCGCTGCTGCACATGCACAGCTCATCCAGCCATATCTCGCCCGAATCAATGCGCTCCAGCTGGTTCATGCAGCGCAGCAGCGTGCTCTTTCCCGAGCCACTCGGCCCGATCAGCGCCACCACCTCGCCCTGATTCACCGTGAGCGATATGTCCTTCAGCACGCCCAGTTCGCCGAAGTTTTTTACAATATTGGTTGCTTTCAGCATCGAAACGCTCCCATATCAATAGTAGTTGATCTTCCGCTCTACCAGCTTGCACAGCTGTTCCGCGATCCCGTTCAGCACCAGATAGATGATCGCCGCCATCAAGTATGGCTCCGCCGAGCTGGAGTTGGACGCCTGCTGCTTGGCGATGACCATGATCTCGGCGATTGCCACCGTGCTGGCCAGCGCCGTATCCTTCACCAGCGTGATCACCTCGTTGGTCATGGAGGGCATCACGTTGCGGATCGCCTGCGGCAGAATGATTCGAATGAATGTCTGCCCGCGCTTATATCCAAGCACCTGCGCCGCCTCGCGCTGCCCGACGGGGATGGACTGTATGCCGCTGCGGAAGATCTCCGCGAAATAGGCCGCATAGTTGATTACGAACGCAAAAATCACCGTCAAGAATCGATCCGTCTTGAACGGCATGATCTGCGGCACCACAAAATAGATGAACATGATCTGCAGAATCAACGGCGTGCCGCGCATGATATAGATATAAAACGATACAATGCGCGAAACCAGCTTGTTTTTCGACATGCGCCCAAGCGCGATCAGCAGCCCGAGCGGCAGCGAAAGCACCAGCGTGATCGCGAAGATGGACAGGGTGTTATTCAACCCGCCCAGCATGATCTGCGCCAGCTTCCACAGTCTTTCCGGATTGTTAAAGAACGTCATGATAGCAAAACTGTCCTCTCAACAAAGCGCGGCCGGGCATGGCACAGAGCCAACCCGGCCGCCGCAATGATTGGATTATTCCGCAGGGATGATGGAGATGTTCTCGCCGAACCATGTGGCGGCAATTTCGTCCACCTTGCCGTCCTTCTGCATCTCAACCAGCACCTCGTTGACCTTGTCGCGCAGCGCCACGTCTTCCTTGCGGAAGCCGATGCAGTACAGGTCGTCCGCCAGGTTGTCCATCGTGAACAGCGACGGATCATTCAGCGATGCCATGCGGAAGTTGGCCACCACCAGATCGATCAGGATCGCATCCACGTTGCCGTTTTTCATGTCCATGATGGCGGTCAGGTAGTCCGGATAGCCACGCACTTCGGCCAAAGACGCCTTGTATTCTTCGTACTCTTCATAGGTGGTCAACACTTCCTCCGCGAAAGAGCCGGTCTGCACCGCGACCACCTTGCCCACCAGGTCCGCGCGGGACTGGTTGGCCTCGTTGTTGGTCAAAAACACGATCATGTTGTTCATGTAGTTGATCGAGCAGGACATGCTCTCCTGGCGCGCCGGGGTGGACGACATGCCGTTCCAGATGCAGTCGATGTTGCCTGCGGCCAGCTCCATCTCCTTGGCGGACCAGTCGATCGGCTGGAGCACCAGCTCCACGCCCAGCCTTGCGCACACTTCGCGCGCCAGGTCGATATCAAAGCCCACGATGTCGTTGTTCTCATCGCGATAGCCCATCGGCGGGAAGCTGTCATCCAGTCCCAGAATGAACTGCCCGCGATCGGTCAACGCCTGCAGGGAACCATCCGCCATCGCCACGCCGCCCAGCAGCATCATCATTGCCAACACCAATGCCAATACACGTTTCATGTTTGTATCCTCCATCACTTTAGTCTGCTAACGTGATGAATTATAACACAGCTTCGCACCCCTGTCAAGCAGCAAATGAAAAGAATTGAGGGACGCGATTTGCGCCCCTCA
>JAJDGF010000162.1 GCA_030265545.1 Eubacteriales bacterium OttesenSCG-928-N13 | reverse complement strand
GAGGGTGGCGGCCTGGACAGCAAGACCGGCTTTATCGGCTTGGCGAAGAAGGGCTTCATTGTGATCATTGTGCTGCTCGCCACCATGCTGGATCGGGCGCTCGGCACCGATGCGATGGTGTTCCAGATGGCGACCACCTGCTACTACATCGCCAACGAGGGCATCAGCATCCTCGAAAATGCGGGGCTGATGGGGCTCCCGGTGCCCGAAGCGGTACATCGCGCATTGGAGCAGATGCGTGAAAAGCACGACACCGATCCTGCCGAATAGGCAGCCAGGCACGAAAAGGCTCATTGCGGGATGGCCCTTTTCTATGGTTCCAGGTTGCTTTCCTTGAATAAAGGAGATGCAAAAAACTCCGAGACATCGATTTCCAGGCCTTGGCACATCTCGTGGATCACACGCAGCTTCACCGAATCATACGAGCAATTGACCACATTGCCAATCGTGGACTTCGGTACCCCACTTTTTATGAACAGCTGGTACTGCGTCATTTTCTTTTCCGTCAGCAAATTGGTCTCAGCCGGTTGCCAAATCTCCCCTCACTGTCCTGTGGATGGTGAGGGGATTTTGCTTTATCCCTCGGAAGGGGAGCCAGATATGATTGAAAGAAAATGCGTATCACAGGAACAGTTGCAGCGCGAAGTGGATTATGCACGGGCGCAGCATGTGCTTAATAACATGCGAGCAAAAGGGCTGATTACTGCAGAGGAGTTCGCCAAAATCACTGCGCGGAATCGCCAGTCGTTCGCGCCAGCTTTATCACAAATCATGCCGAATATATGTTGAATTCACCGCCGAACAGAGCTAACATGGGATACCTTCGGAAGGTGGTGAGATGATGAAAGTAACGAAAATCGACCCCGGTGCATATATTCCAGTGCTAAATTCTAAGCTGCGCGTCGCAGCCTACTGCCGGGTATCGACGGACAGCGATGAGCAGTCTGGCAGTTTGGAAACGCAGATTGAACATTATGAAGTGCTCATCCGGGCGAACACCGAATGGGAATATGCCGGAGTGTATTATGACCACGGCATTACCGGCACGAAAAGGGATAAGCGAGGCGGACTGCTTCGTTTGCTCGCCGATTGTGAGAACGGGAAGATTGACCTCGTCTTGACGAAATCCATCAGCCGTTTCGCGAGGAACACAACTGATTGCTTAGAGATCGTGCGGTCGCTGCTTGACATCGGCGTTTTCATAAGCTTCGAGAAGGAAGCCATTCATACCGGCTCGATGGAAAGTGAACTCATGCTGTCAATCCTGAGTGGACTGGCTGAAAGCGAGTCGGTCTCCATCGCACAGAACAATGAGTGGTCGATACAGCGCAGGTTTCAAAACGGCACCTACAAAATTTCCTACGCGCCTTACGGCTATGACGCCATTGACGGCGAATTGATTGTGAATGATGCGCAGGCAAAAATTGTGCAGTTTATCTTTGCGGAAATCCTTTCCGGGAAAGGTTCTCAGAAAATCGCTACGGAGTTGAACCGCCGCAGTGTGCCTACCAAAAAGGGTGGTCGATGGACTGCAACAACCATTCGCGGAATGATCGGGAACGAGAAGTACACTGGCGACGCAATTTTTCAAAAGACTTATACCGATGCGCATTTCAATCGGCATCGCAATGACGGCGAAAAGGATCGGTACATGGTTCAGAACCATCATGAAGCGATTATAAGCCATGATGTTTTTGAGGCCGCACAGTTGATCATCGCGCAACGCGGCAAGGAAAAAGGCGCGGACATGCGGCTGGATAAATGCCTGAACCGGTATCCATTTTCCGGGAAGATCGTATGCGGCGAATGTGGCGGTAAGTTCAAGCGTCGCGTTCACACGGTGGGCAGGCATCCCATTGCGTGGTGCTGTGCCACGCATATTGAAGATGCTGCGCAGTGTTCCATGAAATACATACCTGAATCGGACATCGATTTGGCGTTCGTCACGATGATGAACAAGCTGATTTTCGGGCATGCCGCCATACTGAAACCGCCTTTAGAAGCTTTGTCCAAGCTGAATACGGAGGAAAGCCTGCTCAAGATTCAGGAAATCGAACAGAAGCTTGAGGATAACGCGGCGCAGAGCCAAACCATGGTCGGGCTGAGGGCGAAGGGATACCTCACGCCTGCCGTTTACAATAGAGGAAACAACGAGCTGTTGCAGGAAGCCGAGCGCCTGTGTCGCCAGAAAGAATCCCTTCAACGCTTAATGAGCAACGAAAATCAACACTTGAGCAAAACCAGGGAGCTACTCCAGTTTGCCGCAAAATCGACGATGATGACTGCTTTCGACGGAGATGTTTTTGGCCGCTTCGTCGAGCGGATCATTGCATACAGCCGCACGGAAATCGGGTTTGAACTCAAGTGCGGCATTACCCTACGAGAAAGGTTGGTGAAGTAGCATGCGCCATGCGCCGTATGGTTATCGAATAGTAAATGGCAAAGCCGAGATTGATGAGCTAGAAGCCGAGCGGGTCAAGAAACTCTTCCGGGCATAC
>JAJDGF010000161.1 GCA_030265545.1 Eubacteriales bacterium OttesenSCG-928-N13 | reverse complement strand
TCTCGCTGGGCAGTTGGTTCCGCGATTATGTGTTCTTCCCGCTGGGCGGCAGCCGCGTGAAAAGCAAGTGGCGGCTGGCGTTCAACATGTTTGTGGTCTGGTCGCTGACCGGGCTTTGGCACGGCGCGGACTGGGCGTTTTTGTCCTGGGGCGTGGCGTTCTTTGTGCTGCTGATCCTGGAGAAGCTGAGCGGGCTGGGCAAATGGATGGAAAATCACTGGGTCGGCTATGTGTATACCAATATCGCGGTGGTGGTTGTGACGGTGCTGCTGGGCTCCGCGATGCACACCGATCTGAGCACCGCGCCGCCGCTTGAGGCGATCACGATGGCTGGGCACCGCATGGGCGCGCTGTTTGGCATCGGCGCGACGTCCCTTTGGGACAGCACCGCCAGCATGTACGTGCGCGAATACGGGCTGTTCATGCTGCTGGCTGTATTGTTCTCGCTGCCGTTCGGGCCATGGCTGGAGAAAAAGCTGCATATCCCGCAGCCCGTGTCACAGATCGCGCGCGCGGTCGGTTTGGTCGTGGTATTTTTGATCACGATCAGCTATATCATCATGGGCGGCTACAGCCCGTTCATCTATTACAACTTCTGACGAAAGGCGGTTCTGCTCGATGAGGCTCAACAAGACACTCAATATCATCCTGGCGGCGCTGCTGATCGTCACGGCCACTTTCATCGGCGGCATGACCATCGCACGCAACGTGAAGGAACTGGGTTATGCGGTGCTGGTCACCTATACCCAGCAGCTGCCCGAATCGCCCGATGTGTTTGACAACATCACCGCCCGAATCAGCTCGCTCAAGCGCGCGATTGACACCAACCTGTACAAAAAAAGCACCTTCGAGAAGCTGAACGCCCAGCTGCAGCTGGGGATCGGCAAGGAGATGCTATCCTTTGGCGGCAGCATGATGGTGACCACCAACACCGGGCATCTGTATGATCTGGTGGAGGACACCAATGCCACCCGCGCCATACGCAAGACCACGTTGTCCGGCCTCGTGGAGCTGAATGAGCGCCTGCGCGCGCAGGGCATCCCGCTTGTGTATGGCTACGCGCACACCACGCTGTATGACGGCGAATCGCTGCCCAAGGACGTGCCGGACGACAACAACGCGATCGCGGACGAGATCGTCCAGGTGCTCACTGATGCCGGAATCCCAACCATCGACAGCCGCCAGATCATGCGGGAGACGGGTCTGCCGCTGGACGAGATCATCTATCGCACGGACGCGCATTGGTCGGCGCGCAGCGCGTTTGAAATGTATGCGCGCATGGTGGATCTGCTGAACGATGAGACGAGCATCAAGGCCGATAAAACCGTGGCCGACCTGAACCAGTTTGACATCAATGTCCTGCCCGGTGCGCACATCTCAGACATCGGCAATCGCCTGGGCGCGGGCACCGTGCAGCCGGACGATTTTGAGCTGATCACGCCCAAGTTTGAAACCAACATCCATCGCGACATCATGCAGGACAAGCAGCTGGCTTCGTCCGATGGCGCGTTTGAGGACGTGGTGCTGGACAAGGCCATGCTGCCCGAGGCGAAGGGCGTGAGTCCCACCAACTGCTACAACTATTACGGCCAGCACCCGGACGTGGTGTATTATCACAACGAGAGCGCGCCCGAGGGGCGGCTGCTGATCGTGAAGGACAGCTACGGCACGCCCACCAGCTCATTCATGGCGCTGGCGGTTCGGGATGTGTGCGCGATCGACCTGCGCAAGACGCAGCTGACGATCGAGGACTATGTCAAATCATTCAATCCGGATGTGGTGATGATCGTGCAATGCCAGGAAGTGATGCGCGGGCAGAACTTCGTATTCATAGATCAGTGACCGATACGGTACACTAGCCTTGAGGTGTTTCTGATATGGAGATGATCGAGATGCTGCGCGGGATCTATCGCGCGGATCAAATGCGAACGGACGAGCCGATGGCCGCACACACCACGATGCGGGTGGGCGGTACGGTCGATCATTTCGTGTGCCCGGAGGAGCCCGATCAGTTGATCCAAACGCTGCAACTGGGCATTCCCTGCCTGGTGCTGGGCAATGGTTCGAACCTGATCGTGCGGGACGGCGGGCTTCGAGGTGTGGCGATATCGACGGCAGGATTGAACCAGATCCATGTGGACGGCGTACACATCCGCGCGCAGGCGGGCGTGACATTGCCCGCGCTGGCGCAGGAGGCGCTGCGCCGAAAATTGAGCGGGCTGGAATTCGCCTCCGGTATCCCGGGCAGCGTGGGCGGCGCGGTGTGCATGAATGCGGGCGCGTATGGTGGATCGATCCAGGATGTGATCGTGGGCGCGTGGGTGCTGCTGGATGGCGAGACGGTCTATCTGCCGCGCGAGGAGCTGCACATGGGCTACCGCACCAGCCGCGTGCTGAAGCAAAAGGGGATCGTGCTGGAAGCGGAATTTGCGCTGACAGCGGGCGATCCGGATGCGATCAAGGCCATGATGGATGACCTGAACGGGCGCAGGCGCGACAAGCAGCCGCTGAACCTGCCCAGTTC
>JAJDGF010000164.1 GCA_030265545.1 Eubacteriales bacterium OttesenSCG-928-N13 | reverse complement strand
GGCCACAGGCATCATCCAGGCCACCAGGATCGTGCCGCGCACCGGGCCGGCGAGCTTAAATTTCTCATTGAAGAACACGGCCATCAGCATGCCCAGCGTGAACTGAACGACGATGCAGGCCACCGTGAACCAGAGTGTGTGTCCCAGCGCATTGACGAAATCAGGATCCTTGAGAATCGTGATATAATTCTCAAGCCCGACGAACACCGAGGTGTCCCCCTTGAACGTCATGACCGTCAGGTTGCGGAAGGATAGCATAAAGTTGTATACAAGCGGATAGATCATCAGCGCGCACATATATAGCACGGCCGGCAGCACGAACAATAGGCCCGTGACTTGATCTCGATGATTTCGATACCAACTATTCATCGTGACGAGCACCTCCCAGGAAGAATCTCGCGCCGCACGGCGCGGCGAGATATCTGGATCAATCGGCGATCCATTTGCCCATGGGCTTGTATGAAGAAAGGGACTCCTCGCCCCTTTTATACAAGCATTTCCGACATGCGCCGGAGGATAAACACTGCATCTAAGATTGGGAGTGGGACGCCCAGTAGGACGTCCCACATGATCGTTGCCAAAGTCTTATCCGAGGATCGCACTCACCGTTGCGGCAGCGGCATCAAGCGCACTCTGCGCATCCTTCGAGCCAGTGAACACTTCATGCTCGGCCACCGAGATCGCGGTGGAGATTTCCGGCCAGCGCGGATGCGGGCCACGCGGCATGGCATACTGCATCATCTCGGCGAACACGGAGAACACCGGATCGGTCGTCCAGATTTCCTTGGACTCGGTCGAGTCGGCACGCGGGGAGAATTTGCCGCCCACTTCGCAGAAATCAGCGGACACTTCTTTGCTCATCAGCCAGGTCAGGAATTCAACGGCTGCATCCAGATCTTTGCAGCCCACGGTGGGTCCGAAGTTCTCGCCGCCCAGCACGGAGGCGTATACGCCATCGTCTGCCTTGGGCATCAGCGCGACGCCCCAGTTCTTTTCGGGCGCCAGTTCCAAGATGGAAGCCACGTTCCAGGGGCCATTGACCTGCATCGCCGCATTGCCGGAGATGAACTGGTTGTTGGCATCGCCCTGGGTGAAGTTGATGATGTCTTTGGCCATCGAGCCATCCTGGATCAGGGTGTTCAGGTAATCCATGGCTTCGACGCAGCCTTCGCCATTCAGCTCTTCCAGCTTGCCGCCGGCGCTGATGAACCAAGGCATGAACTGGAAGCAGCCTTCCTCGTTCTTCACGGCGCTGATGGCCAGGCCATAGCGGTTCTGGGCGGGATCGGACAGGGCTTTCGCCGCTTCGCGCAGTTCCGTCCAGTTGGTGGGCACTTCGACGCCGGCCGCGGCCAGCATGTCCTTGTCATAGAACAGGGTCAGGCAGTTGCTGTTGTGCGGCAGGCCATAGATGCGGCCTTCCTGCGTGCAGCTGTTCAGCGGGCCTACGAAGAACTGATCCAGCTGGCCCCAGGCATTGAGCTGGTCGGTGATGTCCGCGAACACGCCCATCTGGATGTAGGAAGCCATGTCGGGGTTGTCGATCATGCCGATGTCCGGCAGCTCGCCCGAGAGGGCGCCCATGGTGTACTGCTTGAGCAGATCTTCGCGCGCCACATAGGACGCATTGATCTGCACTTTGTCCTGCATCTCGTTGTAGCGCGCCACATCGCGCAGGAACACCGAGCCGTCAGAGTTCTCATAGTCGGTTCCGAAATAGTGCCACAGCTCGAGAACGACCTTCTCCTCGGCCATCGCGGGAACGGCAACCATGGAGAGCACCAGGCACAGTGCCAGTGCTAGGGTTAAGAGTTTCTTCATGTCTCTTCCTCCTCATTTTGCGCAACATGCTATCTTTTTGCGCTTGTTCTTGTATATAACTTAGTATATTGTGCGGTTATTGTCAACCAAAATGGCATGAAAATGGTGGATGTTCTTATCCTAAAAAACTAAAAAACACGTGTATAGTCCACCAAAACGCCATGATTTCAAAATATCAATATAAGAAATTCCACACATTTCATGTTTTTCCACCATTCCGTATGACAAACACAAAGCGCATCCCAATCCTCTGAGATGCGCAGATGTCGTTGCCATTAATATCATCATTATCGATAGTGCATTCGCACCTTGATGCCCTGGTCGTAATTGCCGAACCCGCGGCCATAGACCGTCAGTCCGCCCGCATTTTCCGCCTCTTTGGGCGCGCTGATGCGAAAGACCAAGGAGGAATTGCTGGTGATGTTCAGATCGCGCAGCGCGGTATCTGCACGCTTCAATCCATCGATGTTGGAGCCGTTGCTATCCACCGAGAGCAGCTTGAACAGCCCGTGCTGGTTCCAGTTGCGCTCCCACCAAGAGGGCGTGTAGATGCCGCGTCGCTGCCCGAAATCGCCCGGGCACGTCCAGTGACACAGCTCCTGCCC
>JAJDGF010000160.1 GCA_030265545.1 Eubacteriales bacterium OttesenSCG-928-N13 | reverse complement strand
ATCGGTGCATCCAGCATGGATGCAATCGTTGTGAGTGACATCTATAAGCCGAGTTCTGTCGTGGACGACCATCTATCTAGGCCCGCGGTTGCCAGCGGGCTCAAGCGATTACCCGGACGCGTGACGGGCAGCCACATGTTGCGTCCCTATCAATCTTGCACCAGGTGGGGTTTACAGAGCGGACAAGTCGCCATGCCGCTGGTGAGCTCTTACCTCACCTTTCCACCCTTACCGATCCGAGGATCGGCGGTATATCTCTGTTGCACTTTCCTTGGAGTCGCCTCCACCGGGAGTTACCCGGCACCCTGCCCTATGGAGCTCGGACTTTCCTCACGCGCGCATTGCCGCGCGCCTGCGGCCGTCCAATGTCCTCACAATCTGATCATCAATCCTCTTTGGCAAACAGGATGCGTCCGCAGTTGTCGCAGCAGACGACCTTTTCGTTGGCCTTGAGCTCACGGAGCACCACCGCCGGCTGCGCCATGAAGCACCCGCCGCACTGATCATTGACCAGCATCGCCATGGGCGGCGTGGAATGCTGCTTGATGCTTTTGTATTGCGACAGCAGCACCTCATCGATCCCCTTGCCCGCGGCTTCAGCGTTCTCGCGCAACTTGGCCAGCTGCTGCGTATCGCGCTTGTATTCCACATCATATTCCTGCTTCAGCTGATCATATTCGGCCTTGCTTCTGGCAGCGCGCACGCGGATGTCCTTCTGCTGGCGATCCAGCCCCTCCGCGTCATGCTGCATCTTGGCCAGCTCCTGCTCATACAACGAGAGCGAATCGAGCAGCTTTTGGATCGAGAGCAGCTGCTTGTCGATCTCCTCCAGCTCGGTCGGCGGACCGGCCTGAAATGCCTCGGTCTGCGCCTTGACCAGCTCGCCCAGGCGGGCGGCCTCCACCTCAATGGCCTCCATTCGATCGCCCTTGTTGGCGATGTCGGCCTCGATGTTTTTCATGTTGGTCTGTTGTTCCATGATAAAATTGCGATTTTTCAGCATCTGCTGGCGGTTGGGCGAATTGCGCATTTCGCTTTCGAAACTGTCCGCTTCCATGTCCACCTGCATGTAGTTCCACAATGAATCAAGCTGCAAGTCATTACCTCCCTCTACAGGAACGGTTCGTATTCACTCTCCTGAACCCGTACATTATATTGTAACTCATTTGCGCGCGTTTGTAAACCATGTACCAGCGCTTTTAATGACAATCTCTCCGTTTCATAGTGTCCGGCATCGATCAGCGGCATGCCCGATTGCACCGCTGCCAGCGCGTCATAGTGTCGCACCTCGCCCAACAGATAGGCATCCGCGCCCGCCTGCTGCGCATGGATCCAGAAATCGCTGCCCGCACCGCCGCATGCCGCCACCCGTTTCAGCGGCTTGTCCTTGCCATACAGGCGGGCGTTCGGATTGATCAACGCGCGCACATCCTGCATCAGCTTATCCAGCGTCCCATCATAGTCGCCGATGGTGACCAGACCGTCCGCGATCGGTTCCAGGTTGGTGATCCCGACCGTCTCGGCCAGCACCTCGCTCACCCCGCCGCGCGCCGCATCAAAGTTGGTGTGCGCCGCAATCATCGCGATGCCCGACCGTACCAGCGCGCACAGCAGCGCGCCCTCCGCCTCGTCCTCGCGCAGGTTCTTTCGCGCATGGAACATCACCGGGTGATGCGTCACGATCAGCTGCGCGCGCATCTGCTGCGCTTCCTCGATCGCGCCCATCGTCAAGTCGAGCGCCACCAGGATCTTGTCCACTTGGCTATCAGGATGTCCAACGAGCAACCCCACATTGTCATACGATACCGCCGTATCAAAGGGCGCCATCTGGTCAATCAGCTGCGCGATCTGCTGCACTGTCACCGCCATGCACAATCCCCTCCCATATCTGATGTTCCCGTTCCAGTTCTTCCAGCCAAGGGGCATCCCCTGCTCGCGCGCCGCTGAGCGCCTTGTGCACGATGCGCAATTGCCGCTCTGCATAGGCCATGTAGTTCGGGTCCTTGCCACAAAGCAGCTTGGGTCCAACCAGCAGCTGCCGATCGTCGTACTGCGCCGCGCCCTTTGATGCCGCCATCACGACATACAGTCTGCCCGACGCGCGCACGATGCGCTCTTGATCGATCCTATACCCCTGCTGCATCAATCGCTGCCGAAGCTCCTTTTGCGCCACATTGGGCTGCAAGACCAGCTTGCCATCCCCAAGATTCGCGGCACCCCGTTCCACGATGTCCGCGATCAGCTGACCGCCCATCCCGGCAATGACCACGTAATCCGCCTTGCCCTGCATGGCGCGCGCGCCATCTCCCACCGAGAAGGTCGCCCGATCCCCCAGCCCCAGTTTCTCCACCAATTGGCGGGACTTGCTGAGCGATTCGGCACTGATGTCCAGAAACTGCACCTGCCGCACCTTGTTTTGTTGCAGCAAATGGCAGCCCAGCCTGCCATGATCCGCGCCAATGTCCGCCACACAATCGCAGGGCGCAATTATGTCCGCGATGACCGCGAGCCGTTCATCCAGCACAATCTGCGGCAACCAA
>JAJDGF010000159.1 GCA_030265545.1 Eubacteriales bacterium OttesenSCG-928-N13 | reverse complement strand
TCGGCTATTGGAAAGGCGATTGGTGCTGACAAATACGACATTATTGATTTAGGCATACCACACAAACCCAAAGGGCTACCATATGGGAAAATGGGGGTTTATACATTTTCATATAAAGACCGGTTTCTAAAAATCGGAAAGGCAGGCTCGAATAGTGGAGCAAGGTTTTTGAGCCAACATTACAACCCTAAATCAGCAAATAGCACATTAGCAGCTTCTCTGATTAGGGATAGTGCTATGGCCGAATTTGGATTAATTGAGGGTAATGTCAAAGACTGGATAAAACAAAATTGCAGGAGAATTGATATAGTGATGGATTCAACGCTTGGTGTTTTCGCTTTGGAGTTGGTAGAAGCTGTATTGCATTATCATTATGAACCCAAATATGAGGGCTTCATTTCTCAACGATGAATAAGCGGACACTGCATCATGCGAAGTGTCCGCTACTCTGCTATTGAATTGCCGCCACTGGCAGGACGGCTCTTTTCGGCTCATTTTTCGGCAATTGGCTGACTGGGACAAACACGCCTTTAGAAATATCCTCGGCGCGGAGAGCTTCTTTTTTCGCATCCATCTCAGCTTTTTTCGCCGCCTTAATCCGCTCCTCATATTCTTTTTGCTTGCCGTTTTCCTTGCGGCGCAGATAGTTCTGGTGAAGCTTGTCCTTGCGTTCCTCGCGCTTGCGGATTTCTTCCAGTTCCTCCGGGGTCAAGGCCGCTTCCCCAAAGTGCGGAGGAATGTATCTGCCAACAAAATTGAAGAAGATTTCAACCTCCTGCGTTGTTTCAATGCTGCCCTTACGGTCACGCTCATGGACAAGGATTTTTTCCACAAACTCAAGCAGCATGGGCGTGGTGAGCGTTTCAAAGTTCTCGTATTTCTCAACAAGGGCGATAAACTTGTCAGCTGATTTCCGGCTTTGCTCATAGCCGTCTATGGCGGCTTCAAGCCCTTTGATTTCCTCGGACAATGCAGCCTGCTCCTTGGCGTACTGCTCATCGAGGGCGGCGTATCTCGATTCTGGTAGCTTGCCGAGAATAGAATCCTCGTAGATTTTGCAGATGAGCTTTTCAAGCTCGGCGGCTCTTTTTTGTGCCACGACAAGCCGCTTTTTCTTTTTGACAATATCGCTGCTGCGCTGTGTTTCCTGCGCTTCGGTGACCGCCTTGACGAACTGGGCGCGGTCATTTTTGGAATATTCCGCTATGGCGCGAAGCATATCGGCAATCAGTGTTAAGATGACCTCGGCGTTGATACGGTGCTGCGTGGCGCAGAGAACGCCAACAGGCACTTTTGAGTATTGGGAACAGGTGTATTGCGCTATGCGTTTGCCGTTGTTGGTGCGGTGAACGTACATCTTGCCACCGCAGTCGGCGCAGTACAGAAGCCCGGTCAGCGGATGCGCTTCACCCCATCCGTCCGGGTATCGCCGGACATGGGAACGAATACGCTGCACATTGTCAAAGGTGTCCTGGTCGATAATCGCTTCGTGGGTATTTTCAAAAATCGTCCACTCGCTTTCATCGACATAACGGCTTTTCTTGTCCTTGAAATGCTTGCGGGTCTTGAAGTTGCAGGTATGACCGAGATACTCGCGGTTTTTAAGAATGTGAACGACGGTGGACGAACCCCAACCATGAATATCCTTGAAGGTCTTGTTTTTGTTCACGCCCTCACCATGCTTTGCTAAATGGGCGGCGGGGATTAAAACTTTTTGTTCGGAGAGCTTTTGCGATATTTGATATGGTCCGAAGCCCTCCATCGTCATGCGAAAGATACTCCGCACGACCTCAGCGGCTTCATCGTCCACAAGCCAGTTTTCCCGTTTTTCATCCCACAGGTAGCCGTAAATGACCGTTCCTGTGCAATGCTTGCCGCTCATGCCCTTTGTTTTGAACGTGGATTTTATCTTCCGGCTGGTATCTCTGGCGTAAAATTCGTGCATGATATTCCGAAATGGAAGAAAATCGTCCTCGCCTTGCGCTGTGTCGATGCCGTCATTTACCGCGATTAGCCGGATACCTCTTTGCCGCAGCATCTCCATAATCTGCCCAACCTTGAGGTAATCCCGCCCCAAACGGCTCATGTCCTTAATCACGATACATTCGACATTCCCGGCCTCGACTTCCTCCATCATAGCCATAAAGCCGGGGCGGTCAAACCGGGTGCCGGAAATCCCATCATCGGTAAAGTGGGTTGGATTAGGCAGGCCGTTGTTTTTCGCATATTGCTCCAAAAGATTTTTCTGCGTGGAAATGCTGTTGCTTTCCTTGTCGTCGCCGTCATCGCGGGAGAGCCGCTCATATAACGGTGTGATTTTGGTTTCTCTCATTGCGCGTACCTCCGTATATAAAAATAAGCTGTAAAAGTATTATTCACCAAAACGTGATGAATAAGTCTTTTACAGCTTACAACTCCCGCCGCCAGCTTATATTTTGCATACTGCTTGACGGCAAAATGCTCCGGGTCTTTCTCTGCCAGCCGGTCAAACATAAGGTCAACGGGATTTTTATAGTCCTCGTCGTCCTCGCGGGTATCGCTGGCGTTTATCATATCCAACAGGGTAATAAAGTTCTTTTCGTC
>JAJDGF010000015.1 GCA_030265545.1 Eubacteriales bacterium OttesenSCG-928-N13 | reverse complement strand
GAACATGCAGCTGATGGTGCCTTCCGGCGCCACGTCCAGCGTCTTGCCCATCGGCAGGCTGGTCTTGGTCACGTCGTCCTCGATGCCCACGGTGAAGTGGTTCTTGGGCGATTTCTTGGTGGCGTTGTCAAACACGGCCTTGACCATGGTGGGGTTGAATTCCTTGGAGCCCAGGCCATAGCGGCCGCCCAGCACCTTGATGTCATTGCGGCCGGCTTCACGCAGCGCGGAGCACACATCCAGATACAGCGGTTCGCCAACGGAACCGGATTCCTTGGTGCGATCCAGCACCGTCAGCACCTGACAGGTCTTCGGAATCGCGTTGAGGAAATGCTTCATGGAGAAGGGGCGATACAGGCGAACCTTGATCAGACCGATCTTCTCGCCCTTGCCCACCAGATAGTTGACGGTCTCCTCGGCGGCTTCGCAGCCAGAGCCCATCGCCATGATGACGCGCTCGGCATCCGGTGCACCAACATAATCAAACAGCTTGTACTTGCGGCCGGTCACCTTGCCAACCTGCTTCATGACGGCTTCCACGATGGCGGGGGTGGCGTCATAGTACTTGTTGGCGGCTTCTCTGCCCTGGAAATAGATGTCCGGGTTCTGCGCGGTGCCGCCCTGATGCGGATGCTCGGGGTTCATCGCACGATCGCGGAACTTGCGCACCGCGTCCCAGTCCACCAGGCTCTTGATGTCCTCGTAATCGATGGCGTCCACCTTCTGAACCTCATGCGAGGTGCGGAAGCCGTCGAAGAAGTGCAGGAACGGAACCTCGGCCTTCAGCGTGGCCAGATGCGCAACCAGCGCCAGATCCATCGCCTCCTGAACCGAGTTGCTGGACAGCATCGCAAAGCCGGTCTGGCGGCAAGCCATGACGTCCGAATGGTCGCCGAAAATCGACAGCGCATGATACGCCAGTGCGCGCGCCGAAACATGGAACACGCTGGGCAGTAGCTCGCCCGAGATCTTATACATGTTGGGGATCATCAGCAGCAAGCCCTGCGACGCGGTGAATGTGGTGGTGAGCGCACCGGCCTTTAGCGCGCCGTGCACAGCGCCCGCGGCGCCACCTTCGGATTGCATCTCGGCGATGCGGACCGTCTGGCCAAACAGATTCATTCTGTCAGCAGCAGCCCATTCATCGGCGACCTCCGCCATGGGGGAGGAGGGCGTGATCGGGTAGATCGCGGCCACATCGCTCAACGCATACGCGATATGGCTGACAGCCGTATTGCCGTCAATGGTCATCTTAGTGCTCAAATGGATAGCCCCCTTATCTGAATTGGTCGTTTAAGATAGGTCAGACATTCTGACTCGCTCGTTCACAACATTTTTATTATAAAGGAATGACTTCATTTAGTCAAGGAAACGAAGGATATGAATGTGCAAATTCGACAGTTTGACACACTATTAACAATGCCAGTTGATGCGCGTCATACCTAGCATTGACGTGGGGCAGGGCGGCTATGCAACGACGGACGAATGATGTATAATAGCAACACCAGTTCCCAAGGAGGAAATGCAATGTCTGTGACGATGAGAACCTATGCGCCCCAAGCGCTGTTCAGCGATGACTATAAAAAGGTGCGCACGTTCCTGCGCGATCTGAACCGCGATGCGCTCGTCTATCCCGGATTCACCTGGGGCAGATGGGAATGGATGACCACCCACTCCATGCTGGATCGATCGGCGCTGGGTCAGATCGGGATCTGGGAGGAATCGGGCAGGATCGTCGGGCTGGCCACCTATGAAAGTGTGCTGGGCGATGCCTATCTGTTCACGGGTCCAGACCACAAGGCGCTCGCGCCCGAGATGCTTTCCCATTCAATCAAACATCTGTCAAACGCGCAGGGGCTCAAGGTGAACATCGACAACAACGATCGCTCGATGCAGCGCGCAGCCATGCGGATGGGCTTTGTGCCCTCCAATGATCAGGAAAACACGGCCATGATGGACATCACCGAGCAGCTGTCCTATCAGCTGCCGGACGGGTTCCGCATCATCAGCATGGCAGATGGTTGGGATTTTGAGAAGTACCATCGGGTGATGTGGCGCGGCTTTGATCATGAGGGGCAGCCGTCTTACGCGGCGGGGGAGATCGAATGGAGAAGAACGATGCTGTCCAGCCCCACGTTGATCCCCGAAATCGTGCTGGCCGTGGTCGCGCCCGATGGCGAATATGTGTCCCACTGCGGCATGTGGTACGCGCCGGGGGACAGCTATTCCCTGGTGGAGCCGGTCGCCACCGATCCGGCCTATCGCATGATGGGGCTGGGAAAGGCCGTCGTGATCGAAGCCGTCAAGCGCTGCGGACAGATGGGCGCCAAATGCGCGCTGGTTGGTTCCTCCCAGCAGTTCTATTACAACATCGGATTTTATCCGATCCATACGGGCAGCTGGTGGATGTATCGCAAATCGTGATGCAAAGCACCAGCTCATCAACACGCAAAAAATGAGACCATCTCATATTCGAGATGATCTCATTGATTGTGTGGAAATTAGTCGGTCGTGTACGGCAGCAGCGCGATGGTGCGAGCGCGTTTGATCGCGATCGACAGCTGACGCTGATGCTTGGCGCACGTGCCGCTCATACGGCGGGGCAGGATCTTGCCGCGCTCGTTGGTCATGCGGTTCAGGCGCGAGGTATCCTTGTAATCGATGTGCTGTACTTTATCAACGCAGAATTGACACACCTTACGACGCGGTTTTCTGCCGCGCGGACGGCGCTCACGGCGTTCGCCTCTATCCTCAGACATGTTTATTACCTCCTTATAGGCAGTAAGCCCAGAGTGGATCACAGGTGGGCATGCGCCCCCTGCTTTGGACTGGCACAAGGCCGGCCCTCAATTCGGGCGAGATACGCATTTTGGCGCTTTGGGCAGATCGGCATTTCAGATGCCCCGAATCATCCGGGCATTGAAAACGCGTCCTCACCAGAGCACCGATGGATAAATCGTGTTCTGACCGGATCAAAGATGAGAATTCCGGCGAGAGATTTTTTCATCCGGCAAGGAGCCGGAGTGCAGGCGTAGCAGCGCAAAGATCGCGAGCCTTTGGGTTCGCAAGTCTGCCCCTGGCAGACCATCGATGGCACAAATCAAAGATTTGTGGCACGATGCCCGGTCAAACGAAAAGCGATGCTGCAGTGCGGAAAAAGATCCGTCGGAAACTCAGATACAATCTGGTCAGGGCACTAGAACGGCAATTCGTCGTCGTCCGCCACATCGAATCCGGATGCCTTGCCCGCGCCGAACCCGGAGGGCTCGCTGGGCGGCGGCACGCTGTCCGAACGATCGGACGAGCCGGAATTGGTTCCGATGAATTCGACCTCATCGGCGACGACCTCGGTGACATAACGCTTCGTGCCATCCTGCGCATCATAGGAGCGGCTCTGAATGCTGCCAACGACTGCAACCTTGCGTCCCTTGGTCAGATAGCGGGCGCAAAGCTCCGCCGTCTGGCGCCAGGTCACAATGTTGATGAAATCTGCTTCACGCTGTCCGGTCTGCTTGTCCACAAAGCGGCGATTCAACGCCAACGTGAATGTGCAGACGCTGATGCCGGACGCGGTTTGACGCGATTCCGGATCACGCGTGAGGTTGCCAATCAAAATTGCTTTGTTCATCGTGTGTACCTGCCTTTTGGGTCGGGATGATCTGGGGAGACACCGATTGACACCATATCATTGGAAGTGGAATCTATGCGGCGCTGCCCAATTTGCTTTATTCGGCTTCTGCGGGCGCTTCCGGAGCAACTTCTGCTTCGGGCGCGACGGCTTCGGCTTCCACTTCCGGAGCAGCTTCCAGAGCGGGAGCGGCTTCGGTCACGGCTTCTGCATCCGGGGCGGTCGCTGCTTCTGCGGCGGGCTCCTCGGCCGGGGCTTCTTCGGCGGTCGCCGGGGCAGCTTCCGCTACCGGGGCGGCGGGCGCCACATAGCCAGCAGGCCTGAGCGGCATGCGCTTGGGCGGCAGTTCGCCTTCAAAGCGGATCACCAGATATCTGAGAATGGCTTCCGAGATCTGGAGATTGCGCTCGAGCTCACGCGGCAGATCGGACGGGGCGGTGATATACATCAGCACATAGTAGCCCTCGGTCTTATAGTTGATGGCATAGGCCAGACGGCGTTTGCCCCACTCATCGACGCGGTCCACGTTGCCGCCGTTCTGCTCCACGATCGTGGAGAAACGGGCGATGATATCGTTCCTAGCCTGATCTTCAAGCGCGGTATCGATCACGTACATGACTTCGTATTGGTTCATTGTCTTTCACCTCCTTATGGACTTGCGGCCCTGAGCGGTTCGTCAGGGCAAGGATGCGCCAATTACAGATTATAGCACAATCGCTGCGCGATGGCAATCTTTTTGGTAAAACTTAATTCTCGTCGGTGCGATAGCAGGCCACGATCTCGCCAAAATACATGCGATGCAGGTCGCCGGTGGGGTAGGCGGACTGTTCCACCTGCGGATCCATCTGGTCGGTGGTCATATCCTGCACCAGTCGAACCACGCACTCAAAGTGCAGCCCGCACTCCTTCACGATCGGGGCATCCACCTGCTGCGCGGGTACTGCCGTCAGCCCATGCCCGTCAAATTTGTTCAGCTCGCTGCCGCTCTTGGTGCCCGTGAAGCCCAGTTGCTGCTTGAGCGGATCGCCGGTGGGCACGCTGACCGTGAAACATTTGCGCTCATTGAGCACCGGATAGGTGTGGCGAGACGGACGAACCACCACCGTGAACACTGGTTTCTTCCAATAATAGCCCACAGCACCCCAGCCAATGGTCATGGTGTTGGGCACATCGCCGCCCACACTTAAGAACACGCCGCCATTGCTCATCCGCTCGGTCGTAAGCGCCATTGCATCCAGATACGAAATCTGTTTCATTGCATGATCCTCCTGCACATCAATTGGGGGCATACGTCCCACTTTACTATCCATTATTATACAGGAAAGCAGTGCAAAATAGAAGGGCTTTTTCGCCCTCATCGAATTAGAACCGGTATTCACAAAGGATAGACAGTAAGAATGAAAGAAACGCGAGAAACCGCACCCGAGTGACCCAACAGACACACAAATAGAAGCATATGGTTGAAAAGACACGAGTGGATGCGAGCCGCAGCCCGAATCTGGCCTATGTTCCATCGGATGGGTCGTGAGGATTTCTTACTCCACTTCGTGTCGCGGTCAGAGATCCCGCAAGGCAGTGCTCACATGAGGCGCTCCGATCGGCATCGCCCCACCACAGACCCTTGCATAGCAAAAACCGCAGTTGCGATTTTCATCGCTCACTGCGGTTTTATGGATGCTCTATCGATTATTCCTCGATGGTCACCAGCACGCGCCACTGATAGTCGGCCTTTTTCTTGGTGTACTTCACCTTGTAGGTGGCCTTCTTGGCGTTCTTCTTGATGTCTTTCCAGCCTTCGCCGTCGTTCGTGTCAACCTGCCACTGGTACTTGATCTTCTTGCCCTTCAGATCCTGATTGGCATCGATCTTGGCCTTCAGCTTCAGGGTGTCGCCGAACTTGGGGTTCTTCTTGTTGCATTTGATGGCCACGGTGAACTCCAACTTGCCATCAGCCAGCGGAACTTCTTCCTCTTCAAACACAACGACATCATCCGATACAACGGATTCTTCCGTCGCAGACGCATCGGCGTTGGGCGTGGGCTCCTCAGTCTTCGGTGCATCGGGCGTGGGTTCCTCGGTCTTCGGCGCATCGGGCGTGGAGGCCTCCTGCTGCGGGGCATTGCCGATAGGTAGATCGATCTCTGCAAATGCCACGACACTCATCAGCATAACTGCCATCAGCACAAGAGACAACATTCTCATCATTTTTTTCATTGCTCGTCATCCTTTCCATATCGATGATGTTCTGTGACTTTGTTTTTGCTCTTCTTTATGTTCCCAGTATACTCACCCAAGGTTACCTGACCTGTTACATAAGGCACTTATTTCCAAGAAACTTTTTGTTTTACGAATTTTTCTTGCGCTCGCTTGCTCTTATGTAATCGTATTATAGCCGCAAATGGTTACATTGCGGTAATTTTGGATAAAAAAATGGCACTCGCCGTTACATTTGACTCGATATTAACCGTTTTCCATGTATCTTTTCAGAAACAGCCGGGATCTTGCTATATTTCTTAACAATGCTCGCCATTGTTAATATTCGGGTTATTCTTGCGGCTGCATGGACGCCCATTTTCAGCCTGTCTCAGTCACATCCGTCTTGCAAGTATGCTCGGGCATCGCCAAAATGGGGCGGCAGGACTCACAGGGTACATCCGTTTTGCACAATCCACAATCATACACCCCGTCAAAACCAAATTTGTCCTTGACATGGGGCAACACAATCAGCGTTTGATACATGCGGCACAGTCGACGATCCACATCGTCCCCCTTCACCGCACCCACCGGGCAACGCTTGGCACACGCGCCGCAGTTGGCGCAGTACTCGTTCAGCCGGGTATACTTGCGCACGCTGGGCGGAAGCTTCGTCACCACGATGATCGATCCCAGCTGCACGCAGGATCCGATTTCGGTGATCACGCCATAGGGCTTGCGGATGGTGCCCAAGCCGCAGATGTAAGCCGCCATCGATTCGGACCAATTGGTGCTCAACCCATGCTCGGCGCGCATCCGACGAACGCGATCGTCCGCAATCGGAGAGATGGCATCGATGCCATGCTCCTCAAAGAAGTCCTCTAGGCGCGTCGCCATCTGACGAATGAACGCCTGGCCATAATTGGCATTGAGCGACCATTCCATGCAGGGATAGTACTGCTCCGCGCGCATTTTCTCGCGCACAGATTGCGGAATGGGCAGCGCCCAGCTGATGACGCTGATCCGTGAAGGCTTATAAGAATGACCGTATTTGGCATCCAGCCACTCAGCCGGGTGCAGGCCGGGGATATGATTCTCGTATTCTTTGACACCAAACATCAAATCCTCCCCACTCGCATAACCAACGATGGGGAGGTCAAACGCAACTTCGTCCTTCAATTTCAATGTGTTTTCTGGCAGGTCGATCAGCGAAGCGATGAAGTTTTCGATTTCTTTTGATGTCATGTTTGTTTGTAGCATCCTCTCAAAAGTACACGTCTATTGTACGACACGAAGCAATCAAAGTCAATCCCGTATGGCCTATTTCGATAGCATCGTACCACAAATTGGTCATATGTGAGGTTACGCCATTTTACCATTCTACCGTCGCCCCCTTCGGGAGGTCTGGAGGGTGTGAACCCTCCAGCTTCAGTCCGCAGCTGGCGACACGTGCGCGTCGGTCAAAGTGTGCCTGTGCGCACCATGTGTGCGCTACCTTAAACGATTTCTGACCGTGAAGCTTCGCTTCGCAAGAAATCGTACTATGCCGAGGAGGGTTGCGAAGCAACCTGACGAGGCAATTGTCCGCAGGAAGCTGCGTCAGCAGCTTTCAAGGACATCCGAGGAGAACGGCGCGCCGTTCGACGAGGGCATGCTGACAACGGTCAACACGCTATTTGCCCCATTTTTCGATATTTGCGTTCTGACGCTTCTGCTCATCCCAGAGAAGAGCGGAAATTTCCTGGTTGGGCTGCAGGATGATCCAATCGATGGTGCCCCGCACGCGATATACGATCGCCTTTTGCGGCAGCTCGCACGCCTTCAGCGTAGCGCGAATCACCTTGCCCAGCTGCGGATAGGCCTTCTTGGCCTTCTCCTCGCTGGTGATGGCCACAACGTCCAACACGGGCATCTGCAGCAGGATCTTGGTGCGCGTACCGTACAGTCTTTCTACATATAATACATCGTTAGAAACGGTATAGCAGTATTCGATCAGACGCGTGCGCATCAGATAGAAAGCGAACAACGCCGTGAGCGCCCAGACCACCAGCGTGGGATAGATGGCCGGCACGAACTGTGACAGCAGGTTGCTCACGACGGACGCGAGCATCAGCCCCGCCACGATCCCCAAGATCAGCAGAATGCCGCGAAGCGGAGATATCTGATCGCTTTGAATCTTTTGCTGCGTCATTCAGTCTCTCCCTCTGCCGGCTGCTGCGCCGTGCCATCCGCTTGGTCTTCGCCCATCAACGCATCCAGCTGCTGCTGATATTGCTCGGTCTGCGCCTGCTCCTCGGCCTGCTTTTCATACAGCTCGGGCATCTCGATCGTATCGCGCAACAATTCTCGCAATTGCTGGATGATCTTCATGGTGGTATCCTGGTTGGTGCTTCGAACCAGCAGCGCGATGTATTTGTCCTCGACCGGATAGCCGATGTCCGGCTGCGCCAATCTCAGCAAATCGGTGATGGGCAGCCCGTACACATGCTTCTCGCCGGTCTTGGGCACCTCCACCGCGGGCACAGGTTCCTCTTCCTCCAGGCTGTAGCTGGCCACATCATCCTCGTCTCGCACCAGCTCCGAATCATAGAATGAGCCCAACTCGAGATCCAAACCCTCCACATCCAGCAAGCCCGACTCGATGTATGAATCCAGCGGCACCGCGCCCTCCATCATGGCCAGGGTTTGCAGCATCTCCCGACTCACCACGAAGACATCTCCATCGCCGGCGACCAGCTGCACCTGATAGTTCTGGGCACCGTTGGTGTCGGTCATGGCATCGCCATTGTACATGAGGTTGAAGATCTCGATCTGTTCCAGTTCGGGATCCACGTCCGCCGCATGCTCCATCAGCGTATCGGCGATCTGCTGCACCGGCTCCACATTGCAATAGTAGCCGACCAGCTGGATCGTGACCTTCTTTTCAGGCGGCGATCGATAGGCCGTCGTGTCAAACAGCAGCGAGCCAACAATGCAAGCACAGATGATGATGAGAACATAGAACCATTTTCCATATTGATAATGGTTTTTCAGGGCTTCGCGGGTGATCTTGGTATTGGGCATGATCGTTATTCCTCCGAACGCATAATATGGCAAGAATGTGGCGCGAGCGTCATGCTCGCGCCACATTGATATCAGTCTTTGGGCTCCATGGTCGGGCACTGCAACCGTGCGAAGGATCCCGTTGAATACTGCATGTATAGCACCTCTCCACTTCGATTTGCGAAACGTTGCCGTTTCATTGGCAATCCATCAATTCCGCCTTCACAAGGCGAATGTTCTCTTCGATCGTGTTCAGTCCGTCCAGTTGAATGATCGGGATACTGGCCTGCGCCAGCCACTGATGCACCTCATCTTCTGATCTGGCATCAACAAAGGCAAAGAACGCTTCTTCTTGGTCGTGCAGGTCCCCACCCGGCAGCATCCTGTCACCAAACTTCTGGTGCGAACGATCCCGCACCCGTTTCATCCGGATGTCCTTGGGCACACAGATCTGTATCGCGCGCGTGAACATGGACATGACGTCCTGTCCGTAGTCCCCTTTTACCGCAGCCAGAATGAAGTTGTCATTCGCTCTCATATCTGCGAGCAGCATGTCGCAGACCTCTTGCTTCGTGCGCGATACGGAGAACTTGTACTCAGCATCCACATTTGGGAAATAGTAGTCCTCGATGTCGGCAAATGTCCAGCCCAGCGCTTGCGCGAAGCTTCGCCCAAAGGTGCTTTTCCCCGCACCATTGAGGCCGCAGACGATGATCTTATCTCCCATGGAGATCTCCCTCTTCCAGTATATCTGATCGTAGCTTATCGATCTGCATCAAGAGATTCGCCATCAGCAGGCATAATCGGCAAATATGCCGTACCAAACTGAATCACAAAATGTTCTTCATCCAAACCTGTGTCTGGATATGATATTGCGACAGAAAAGGTCACATCGCCCACTTGGTGCTCAAAGTCCTTATCGCAGCTGCCAAACAGCACATATTGACACGCATAGTACTCTACTGTGTCATTGATATCTAACGGCATCAGCTCATGCGGACACAACACATCGACACCCAGAGATTTCAGGTATGCAGATACATCGGGATACGCCGCTTGGATCCGCGCATGATAGGTCCTGCAGTAAGAGCAGCCACATAGGCTTGCTTTGTCATAAGAGTTGTAGTATCTTTGCGTTTTTGCGATATCAACATTCATGCATTTTGTCCCAATTTATCAGCTCCAACCATCATGATTCACGACAAATGAATCCAATATCGCTGTTTCACAACGCCATCGATCATAACTTCGTTTTCTAACACTCCGCCATTGCTTATGATGCTTTTGGAAGAGCCGACATTGTCCTTATCGCACACCATCAAAACTCGATCAATGTTCAGCTTCTTACACTCTTCCAACGCCAAACCAATCATTTTGGTTGCAATACCTTTTCTTCTTGCTGATGGTCTTACGCCATCGCCTATATGTCCGCCGCTCTTCAGCAGGTATTCATTCAAGCGATGTCTGATATTGACAGCACCTACACATGCGTTACCATCTTCATCAAAACAAAAAAACGTTGAATCGGGAACAAGTCCAGCGCTTGAATCTGTTACCTCCAGGTTTTCTACATAGTGATCAAAATCGTGATAATCATTTTTGAAAATGGCGGAAGGAGACTGATTGCAACCATGTGTGTTGTTGTAGTCAGTCCATTCCTTCAACATTTCAACGATTGGTGTTTGATACTCCCTGGATGCTTTAATTAGCTTTAGTCTCATTTCTGCAATCACTCCGCCATCGGCTTCATCGTCGGGAACAAAACAATATCCACTAACCCTTGCAAATACTGCACTTATTAGACCACCTTATCAGGATTTATACGAATGTATACGAAAAACCTTCAACCGCCAATTGCGTATGTTCCTAGAAATTATACCATGGACAGGCCTTATAGTTGCTCGGACGTCCTGTGTCAAAATCATCAAGCCAACCAAGATTTTCTATAAGCTGCGAAGGTTGGTTTGGGAATATCCATTTGTTCAGATAGTCAATAAAATCGGTCTCATCGTAACAAATTCCCTTGTCCGTTCTAAATCCTTCAGCATGAGGACTCTTCCACAGCCATTTTTGAAACATCATACAATAGGCATCAAGTTCATCTGCAACTTCATCGGGCACAGAGTAAACCTTGCTATCGCCGTCTGCACTCAATATCACATTCTTCATTGAGCACCTCTTCTATTCGTTCAAACGCTTCTGTAATCCCTTTTCTTACAGCCCATCTGACTACATTACTCCGCCAGTGGCTTCATCGTCGGGAACAACAGCACATCGCGGATGGAGGGCGAGTCGGTCAGCAGCATCACCAGACGATCCAGACCGAAGCCCAACCCGCCCGTGGGCGGCAGTCCGTACTCAAGCGCGGTGACAAAGTCCTCGTCCACCTCGGCATTCGCGCCCTGCGCGCGCTTGGCGGCGACCTGCTTTTCAAAGCGCTGGCGCTGATCGATCGGGTCGTTCAACTCGGAGAAGGCGTTGCCGAACTCACACCGCACGATGAAATATTCGAATCGCTCGGTGAACATCGGGTCATCCTGCTTGCGCTTCGCGAGCGGGGAGACCTCCACCGGATAATCATAGATGAACGTGGGCTGCACCAGGTGCTCCTCGACCAATTCTTCAAACAGCAGGTTCAGGCATTCGCCCTTGGTGAAGCCCTTATCGGGCTTGAACCCGGCATCGACGCACGCCTGGCGTGCGGCCTCATCGTCCGCCCAGGTGTCATAGTCAATGTCGCCGTACTGCTTCACGGCCTGCTTCATCGTGAGCCGTGTCCAGGGGCCGCCCATGTGGATGGTCTCGCCCTGGTATTGGATGTCGGTCTGGCCGCACACCTGCTCGGTCACGTAGATATTTAGCTGCTCAATCAGCTCCATGATGCCGATGTAATCGGTATAGGCCTGATACATCTCCACCGTGGTGAATTCGGGATTGTGGCGGGTGTCCATGCCCTCGTTGCGGAAGATGCGGCCCACCTCATACACGCGCTCAAAGCCGCCCACGATCAGGCGCTTCAGATGAAGCTCCGTCTCAATGCGCAGATACATATCGATATCAAGGGCATTGTGGTGGGTGACAAACGGCCGCGCGGCCGCGCCGATCTCGAGCGTGCCCAGCACCGGCGTGTCCACCTCCAGATAGCCATGCGAATCCAGGAACGTGCGCACCGCACCGATGATGCGGGAGCGCTTGATGAAGGTGTCGCGCACCTCAGGATTCACGATCAGATCCAGATAGCGCTGGCGATAGCGCGTGTCGGTGTCCTTCAGCCCATGGAATTTCTCGGGCAGCGGATGCAGCGATTTGGTGAGCAGAACGACCTGCTTTGCGTGCACAGAAATCTCGCCGGTGCGCGTCTTGAATACCTCGCCCACGACGCCCAGCACATCACCGATGTCCATGTTCAGGAACGCCTGATAGGCTTCCTCGCCCAGATCGTCCCGCTTGACATAGACCTGAATCTGCCCATTGCGATCCAGCAGATGCGCAAAGCTGGCCTTGCCCATCACGCGGCGGGACATCATGCGTCCGGCGATGCTGACCTGCTGCCCTTCGAGCGCTTCATAGCCCTCCAGGATCTCGCTTGAATGATGGGTCTGGTCATATTTCACGATGGCATAGGGGTTCTGTGCGCTCTGCTGCAACGCCTTGAGTTTGCCCATGCGGATCTGCGTCTGCTCGCTCTGTTGCTCGGCGTACTGTTCGGGGGTCAATTGCATATCATCAGCCATGAATGGTAAACTCCTTCTTATATAGGAAGCGGGATCATTTCTTCCTGGTAATTTTCTCCACCCGCAGATGCAAGGCGCCGCCCGGGGTCTGCGCCTCCACCACGTCTCCCGCCTTCGCGCCCATCAGCGCAACGCCGATCGGTGATTCTGTGGAAACGCGCAGCTGCTTCGGGTCGGCCTCGGTGGCGCCGACCAACGTATAGGTGTCCGTCTCTTTATAATCCATGTCGTACACGGTGACCACGCTGCCCACGCCCACGATATCGGTCGGCAGCTCGTCCTCGTTCACGATCACGGCGTTTCTGAGGATATCCTCGATGTCGCGAACGCGACCTTCCAGGCGTGCCTGTGCGTTTTTGGCCTCGTCATATTCCGCGTTCTCGCTCAGATCCCCGAACGAAAGCGCGGTCTTAATGTCCTGCGCGACCTCCACGCGACGCACCACTTTGAGCTCGTTGAGCTCCTCCTCTAGCTTGCGTTTCCCATCGGACGTCAGCACAACACGGTTTGTATTTTTTTCATCAGTCATCATCATTAACCTCCTCGCCTGCCGTCACATTATATTGAGCGTGACGGGGACACTATGCCTCGAAGCGGCCACAAATAGACAAACGAACACTGCACGATGAATCGTCACAGTGTTCCGCTTCTGAACAAAGGAAGTATATCACTTCGAGCATGGATTGTCAAGCAGCAAACAGGATTCAGTTCGCACAATATTATGGCGTTATGCGACTTTAATGTGACGTGTTTTCCGGCATCCGAATGCCCATAGAGAAATGCCCCGTCGGCTGTTTTCACAGGCAGACGGGGCGAGATGGGTCAGTAATAGCGCTTGCAGGACACCGGGCGGCCGTTCACGCAGCACTCACGCGGACGGCGCACGCGCAAAATGAGGTTGCCGCAGCAGTCCACATCCTGGATGCTCAGCTCCACGCCGCGCAGATCGCAGGGTGGCTTCCTGCGCAGACACTCCGCGCATCTGCCGCACCGGCAAGGACGAGGCGGCACGCGGCAGGGATCCAGCCGCTTGGCGCAGACCCATTCAGATGTATCCTGGCAGGGGCGGGGCGGCGGCGCGCAGTCGCACGGTCGATGGAAGCTGGGGTACAGGCTCATCTGGGGCGCGCTATATATAGGATCAAACCACATGTTGTCCATTGATAATCATTCCTTTCACCGCAATTGGCGGCTGATCCATACTATGCAACGTCACGGGATGCGGGTACGACAATCATCACAATCAAAAAACGGTGCATCCGATTGAATCGGACACACCGTTTTATCAAGATGATGGTTACGTATTATCGGTTGCCAGCTTGCCCGCCTCTTTGATGGCGTTCTCCGGCTTGGCCTTGACATGGCTGCTCCAAGCATGCATCACCAGCGCAACCGCAATGACGCCGTAGGACACGAACACGCGGAAGTATTCGCCGATCGCCGGATCGCCAAACACGTTCTTGGCCGCGGCCGGTGCCACCAGGAACAGCAGATGGAACAGCAAGCAGCCCAGCAGCGCCTGGCCGTTGGTGGCCTTGACGATGGACGCGCCGCCCACCAGAATGGCCGCACCGGCATACAGACCCACCTGCTCATGCGCGCCGTAGGTCTGCAAGCTGCCCATGTTTTGCACAAAGATCAGCTGCCCCCAGCCGGCAAGCACCGTCGAGAAAATGATCGCGATCAATCGCGTGCGATTCACATTGATGCCCGCCGCATTGGCGACCACGCCGTTTTGACCAACGGCACGGAAGTTCTGCCCCAGCTTGGTGCGCATGATGGCCACATTGAACACACACAGCAGCATGATCACAAACATCGTCACCATCGGGATTCTGATGGTCGCAAACCATCCTTTGACAACCGGGATCTGGATCGCCGCACAGATCACCACCATCGTGACAACCGCACGGATGAGCGCTTTGAAATCCAGCTTCTTCAGCAGATACCGGATCAGCGCATACGCGATGAACAGTCCCGCCACGACATACAACGCACGATCAAAGCTGAGCTTCCAGATATCATCGAGCGCATACATCATGTTCAGCGGCTTGAGATCGAGCGTGTTTGCGATGCCGGTGCTGCCCTTGATGACCAGGTTGGGCGCCGTCATCGGGATCAAATTGCCGAACACAAACAGGAACAGCAGCTGATACACACCTGTCGCGAAATAGCCTAGAATCAGCGAGCCGATCATTTCCTGGCCCTTCATCTGGTTGAGCAGCTTGCCCACCAGATAGCCAAAGAACGTGGCGATCGGCAGGGTGAGCAGCGCCGCGACCAGGAAGCCCTGAACGCCCGGGATCTGCCATTCCATGACCCACAGCAGCGCAATCTGCGCCGCCATTGCGCCAATCGTGATGGCGAAGTTGATGCCCATGCCCGCCACGATCGGAATGATCAGGGCCAGCACAATAAATGCGTTGCGCGTCAGTCGATCGACCATCTGGCCGATCAAGCCGGACAAGGTGTAGCCCGAGAAGGAATAGCACAGGATGCACAGCAACACGAACATAATCGTAACGGCGTTTTTCGTCAGGAACGATTTCAAATCAAATGATTTACGCACGCGAATCACCTCCTGACTTTGTGAGTGCGTAGAGTATGATGCCGTTGGAGATCAGAATGCGCATCGTCTCAGCGATGGTCGAGCCGGGCACCAGTGCGTTTGCAACCGGCATGCCCAGCGTCAAAACGCCTTGGAACAGGAATGTACCGATCAGCACCTGGCTGATCCGTGCGCGGCCGGTGGTGGCGCCGCCGATCAATATGGCGGAGGCCGCAACCAGACCGAGCGTCCTCGGATGGGTATAGAGCTGGATAAACCCGAAGCTCTGAGAATACACGAGGATGCCGACCGCACCCAGAATCGTGGAGAGCATGGTGCCGATAATGCGCATCTTGTCCACGCTGATGCCGGTCGCCTCCGCGAAGCGCGGATTGTTGCCGACCGCCTGCATGGCCACGCCCGTCTTGGATCGGGTGAACAGCCACATCAGGAAGCAGCAAAGCCCCATGAACAGCAGCAAGCCCGTCGGGATGGTGATGCCGCCGATCTTGAACGCCAGGAACCGATCCAGGATGAACTGAAACGCGGGTTCCAGGCTGACCGTCTGCCTCAAGCCGCCGCCCATGGGCCAGCGCAGCACCAGCGAATTGAACGGCATGACCAGCCACACAATACACATCAACGATACGATCGAGAAGCCGACATAGGTCGTAACTGCCATCTCACTGCCCTTCAGGCGGTTGAGCAGCAGGCCGTACAGATAGCCCAGCACCGCGGCAATCACGATGCCCACCAGAATGGCGAACACGAAGCCCGGCAGCCCGCTATAGCCCAGCTCAATGCACAGCAGCCCACCTAGCAGGCCGCCCACAATGCCGATCGGCAGGCCCAGGTTCAGGCTGATGCCGCTCTGAATGCCGGGCACCATCGCCAGCACCATAATGCTGTTCATGCCCATTCGGACGATGGTGTTGGACAGCAGATCCGCAATGCTCAAATCATACAGGATCGCAACGATGCACAGCAGGATGAAGAACCCGCCGATGATCATGCGCGGGAAACCCATCGCATTCACAATCTTGCGATAAAACAGCACCAGCAGCGCCAAAATGATCAGCCCGATGCCGACGGTGATCAGGTCGTCCCCATAGCGGATGATGCGCGCCGTCATCAGATCGTTCGGAATGGCGCTTTCGCCGCCCGCTTCCACATAGCGATCATATTCGGTTTCGAATCTGTCGCCCGGCTGATACACCAGCTGGTTGATCGCGCCCTCCAGCTGCGCCATGGCGTCCCGATCCAGCAGCGGCTGAATCGAAACCAGCGCCGCGCTGACATCCTCAAATCTCTCGTTCACAATGCCCTGCATCTTGTCCATCTCGGGCGTGGCCGTGAAGCCGGACATGTCCACCTTCGGCTCGTCCGATTGGCTGGGCATCTCCAGATCGCTCATGCCCGCTTCGCCCGCCCCGTCCACGGCGACCGGTGCCTGCTCTGCCTGATCGGCCGGTGCGGCGGATCCCTCCACCTCACCCTTTTCGATCATGTCTTGGACATATGCCTGCATCGCCGCCTCTTCCGCATTGGAATAGTCCTTGCGGGCTGCAATCAATGCATCGGTGGCAGTGCTCAACGGCGCTGTGTCCAGCCCGTCCAGATCCACCTTCATGTTGCTCATGCTGGCGCGCACCTCAGCCTCTGCCGCGGCGACCGCCTTTTTCATCGCGTCCATGCCCTGCCCCTTGGTCTCGGCACGGGCACGCTGCTGCGCCGCACTCACGAACGAGTCCACGGCACCCTCGCCAGTCGTCGCGTTGACGAGCGCATGGTTGCGCATGTTTTCAATCAGGGCAGCGCCCTGCGGGCTCGTGCGCTGGCTCGTGCCAAACACGCCCATGCCAATGAGCGCAACTGCGATGACCGCGATGACGCAGGCCACAATCCGTGCTGCTATGCTCTTGATCATACGTCTGCACCCTCTTTCGTTGGTTTGATGCCGGACATGGCAAGGCCAAAGTCCGCGCCCGAGGCATGTGGCGAGAGGATATCAACCACCTTGCCCTCGGATACGATGGCGATTCTGTCACAGATGGATTGCAGCTCCAGCAGCTCAGAGGAGACCATGACAACGGTCATTCCCTGCTGACGGTTCAGCTTGACAAGCGTCTCAAGCACCAGCTTTTTGGCACCGATGTCGATGCCGCGCGTGGGCTCAGACACGAACAGGAACTTGGGATTCATCGTGAGCGCGCGCGCAATACACACCTTCTGTTGGTTGCCGCCCGAGAGTGTGCCCGCGTGCTGCACGGATGAGGTGCACCGGATGTCCAGCTCCTCAATCATGCGCTTGGCATGCTTTCGGATCTCGCGACCATTTTTCTGTGTGAAGATTGGCTTGAGCCCAGTGAGGTACTCGCCGTTCACCTGCATCGCATTGAAGACGATGTTGTCCTCAATCGACTGATCCAGCAGCAGCCCCACGCCGCGCCGATCCTCCGACACCATCGCAAGGCCCTTCTTAAGGGCGCTTCCGGCGTTGTTCAATTCGAGCGGCTCGCCAAAAAGCTTCACGTCGCCTGTCGCTTCGTACAGCCCCATGATGCCATTGGGGATGCCGATCTTGCCCTGTCCGGCCAGACCGCCGATGCCGAAGATCTCGCCCTTGCGAATGTCGATTGATACATCCTGCACCTCTTCGCCGGCCATATCCACATGCAGATCCTTGATCGACATCGCGAATGTATCGGTCAGCGGGCTGGTGCGCTCGGGCAGATCCACCATGGCCTCGCCCTTCTTGCCGATCATCAGCTCGGCCAGCTCGATGATGTTGGTGTCCTTTGTCTGCTTGCTCTCGACCAGCTTGCCATCGCGCAGGATGGTCACGCTGTCGGTCGCCTGAATGACCTCATCCAGTCTGTGGGTGATGAATATGATCGCGATGCCCGACTGGGCGATGTTCTTCATGACGCCGATCAACTGCTCGGCCTCCGACTCGGTCAAAACCGCAGTCGGCTCATCAAACACCAGCAGCCGAATGCCCGTCTTGTCAATTTCGCGCGCGATCTCAATGAACTGCTTGTGTCCAACGGCCATGCCGGCGACCGGCATGAACTCATCCAGACCCTGCATGCCCACGCTGTCGAGCGCCTTGCGGGCGTCCTTGCGCATGGCTTTCATATCGAGTGTTTCAAGGTTTTTCCCAAAAACCCGGCTAACTATGCTGGGCGTTGTGATTTCACGGTTGAGTTTGATGTTCTCGGTGATGGTGAATCCATCCAGCAGCATGAATTCCTGATGCACCATGCCGATGCCCTTATCCAGCGCCGCATGCGGAGACGCGATGTGCGTGCTCTCGCCGTCCACCAGAACCTCGCCCTGGAAGCCGCCGGTTGAATGAATCACCGGCATGCCGAACAGCACGTTCATCAGTGTTGATTTGCCTGCGCCGTTTTCGCCGAGCAGCGCGTGGATCTCGCCCGGACGCACGTTCAGGGTAACATCAGTAAGCACGGCGTTTTCGCCGTACTGTTTGGAGATGTTACGCATTTCAAGAATGTATTCGGATGACAATGGAAGGTCCCCTCCTTACGGAAAACCGGGGCTGTCTTATTTTGTTAAGACAGCCCCGCTTGCACATTTGATCTAACGGGTCTCACCCTGCCCCGGTGATTGCTTACAGGTAGTCGTTGAAATCGACTGCCGCGAGCAGGATGGTGTAGTAGTTCTGAAGCTCCACGCCTTCGGCGTTGGTGTACAGATTGATCTGCGCGCCATCGATGCGCTCGTTGAGGATCCTGTTCAGGGCCTCGGCATCGTTCTTCTCGGCGATCTCGCCATTGATGTACTGCCTGGCATACTCGGTGCCGGCGGCGATGATCTCCATGGCAACCGGGGCTGCCCAAGTGGAGTAACGGCCAACCGCGTCATACTCGTTCAGCTTCGCGGCGACGGCCTTCAGGGCTGCATCGTTGCCACCGGCCACGTCCAGCTCCAGCGACAGGGAGGACGGGAAGCCATGGTACGGGCTCGGGCAGCAGGGCGACGGATAGTAGGCGTTCGGCTCAGACAGGATGGCTGTCTGCAGCGGAACCTGCATGCCGCAGTTGGTGGTGAAGAACGCAACCTTCTTGCCTTCGTACTTCTTCATCTGCGCGGGGACATCTTCAAAGATGAACTGCTGCGAGGCGGCCAGGCCGGCTTCGGCAGTCGGGTCGGGCGCGGTCACGTCGACCATATCAATGCCCAGCGCTTCTGCATTCTCCATCATGAGGGAATGGCGAGCCACGATCAGCTCCATCGCCATGTGGCGCGGGAACGAATAGTGAATCAGCACATCCACGCCCCACTCGGCGCACTTTTCGAGGATCAGGTTGCCCTGGTTGACTTCGTCGGTATACATAACCAGATCGGCGGCCTCAGAGATGACGACCGGATCTTCCTGCGGGGTGCCGACGATGAACAGCACGTCATCACGGGTCTCGCGGATCTTGGCGATGGCCGGTGCGGCGCCGGGCACGCCCTGGCACATCACGATGGCTTTCAGCTCCGGATCTGCGGCCATGGCAACCAGCTTGGAGACGGTGGTCTCCTGCTCCGCCATGAAGTTGTCGGGATAGGTATCGGTCACGATATGCTCGGGATCGGCGTTGTATGCGATCTCCGCCGCACGATACTCTTCTTCGTTCTGGGACACGGTGCCGGTCATGATGCCGATTTTGTAATCGGCCATCGCGGTGGCGCTCATGCCCAAGACCATTGCGATCGCCAGGAGCAGGCAAAGCAGTTTCTTCATCTGGATATCCCTCCATTAATTTGATTCCTATCAGAACGGCCCATCAGGCCGACAACAGGCAAACAGGGTATAGGTATACCGATCATAAGACCGAACGAATAATTTATTATAACATTGCATTTCTGTGAATGCAATAGTTGTTGACACATAATCATAAGAAAAAATTTGGATTCATGCAAAATCTGCCGCACAACCGCCACAATTGACCCTGCCCGGGCACCTTTTCGCATCCGCACATAGGACGAGGGCACATCGGCTCACGTATGTGGTATAATGTATAAACAAAGACACAATTGCTTGGAGGTGCTTTTTATGTTTGTTGCCGATGCCCATTCGGATACGCTATATTCGATCGCCATCGAGGGCAAGCGCCCGATGGATTGCGCCGTGCGCGCCGATCGATTGAAGGAAGGTTCGGTGGGGCTTCAGACCTTTGCATTGTTCGCCGGATCGGCGGGTCCGAGCGGTCAGCCCTACGAAAATGGCGTACGTATGCTGCGCGCGATGGATCAGCTGCAGGTTCATATGCTGCTTGAGGATCTGCCAACAGACCCGCCCACCGAACCTTCGGGCGTGATATCCATCGAGGGTGGGGAGATGCTTCAGGGCAGCATCGAGCGGCTGCATGCGTTTGACCAGATGGCGCGCGTGCGCATGATCGCGCTGACATGGAACCATGAAAACGAGATCGCCTATCCCGCAATGGGCGGCACAAAGCACGCACTCAAGCCATTTGGACGCGAGCTGCTGCGGGAGATGGATCGTCTGGGAATCCTGGTGGATACATCCCATCTGAACGAAGCCGGGTTCTTTGATGCGGCCGAGCGCACCGCGCTTCCGATCATCGCCAGCCATTCCAACAGCCGCCGCCTGTGCGATGTACCCCGCAACCTGACGCGCGAGCAGGTGCGCTGCATCATCGAGAAGCAGGGCTTCATCGGCATCAATTTTTATAGTGCGTTCCTGCGCGCTGATGGCAAGGCCACTTTGGACGACGTGCTGCGTCATGTCGACCAGATCTGCGAATGGGGTGGCGAGCATGTGCTCGGATTTGGGTCGGACTTTGACGGCATCGAATCCTGGCCGGAGGGCTTGGGCGACCCGAGCAGGTTCCCCGCACTCATTGAACTGCTCCGCAATCATGGTTACACCCAGCAGCAGCTGGAATCCATCGCGGGCATGAACCTGTGGCGCGTGCTCAACACGGCGCGGGCCGCAAGATCGAAATAAATGAAAAAAGCGCCCTTAGCGGGTGCTTCACAGACTGAAGACAAACCCCACTGGGAGGCTGCATCAAACCGCAGCTGGCGGCGAGTGCGCCTTGGAGGTTGCGAACCAAGTATGCGCTACCTTGCGGGATATCTGACCGTGACACGACGCGGAACACGAAATCCCGGTTGCCCATCCGAATAGACTTTAAAAGGCACCGCGTCTCAAATTGCAGATTTGAGGTGCGGTGCTTTGTAACGCCGATGATGCGATTCTAGCTATAGGTATCTCCATAGACCTCCATGATCGTGAACGGCTTACACTGCTTGCACTGCTTGAAGCCCGCGTCCGCCGCCTGGATCAAGGTGACCTTGGGCGTGTTCTCCTTGACATATTTGCATTTCTTGGTGTGATAGTATTCCCCGCCGTCATTGGCATAGACCCAGACCGGTTCAGGCGTGGGCGTGGGTTCCACGATCACGCTCTTTTTGGGCACGAATTGCGGCACATACACCTCATATGGCGTAGCACCTGCCTGCATCGTAGGGCCGACCAAATCGTCCCCGCCCTCCAGGCTAACCAGTTGCACACCGCCCGATTGGATCTGCGGCGCGCGCGTCATGGGCAGTGTGATCAGCAGCACCAATGCCACAAACACCAGCGACACCCCGCACTTGATCACGCGGTTCCACGGGCAGCGGTTGCTCCACATCATAACCAGCCCGACCGGGAAACAAAACAGAAGCCACCGCAGTACGGTATTCGCGTTTCTGCGCGGCTTTGGCTTTTGTATGGGCTGCACGGACGTACTGGGCAACGCTCCTAACACTTCCTTTGAATCGTCGACAGCGATCGACAGATTTATTGCAAATCCATACATATTGTATCGAACAATCAATTATTTGTCTAGCACATACTACATATAGTATCTATGTTTTTTCCGTCATATTTCCGTCGCATATACGTAATATATTCTTTCCCAATTGGCAAACCCAGTTTTTACATGGTTTTCTGGACAAGGAGGCGACAAGGTGTTATACTCATTGCATATGCTATAGCATCGTTGAAAGGGGGACTGTCAGTGGCAAAGGCGCATGAGTTGCTCGGAATCAAGCGATCCGCATCCGAGCGAGAGATCCGCAAAGCGCATCGTGAGCTCGCGCGGCGCTGGCATCCCGACCGTTTCCCGAGTGGTCCGGAGCGGCTGTGGGCGGAGTCCAAGATGGTGGAGATCAACGTCGCCTATGAGGACGCGCTGAGCGAGTGCGGCCATGCCACCGGTGCGGATGGCACCACACCCGAGAACGAGCAGTTCAAGGATGTGCGCCGCCTGATGGAGATGAACCAGCTGCCTGCTGCGCGGCAGGCATTGATGCGCATCGCATCGCGCACCGCCGAATGGAACTATCTGTTCGGTGCGGTGCTATTTCGGCTGGGCGAGATCGAAAAGGCCGCGCTGTATTTCGGCATCGCCACCCGCCAACGTCCGCAAAATCAACAGTATCAAACCGCCTACATGAGCGCGCAGGCCATGCGAGATCGCCAAGCGCGCGGCAATGCATTTACTAGATTGTTTTCCAGGAGGAAATGAAATGAACGCTACAGACTACGCCAATTTGGCGCTTGAGATGGGTGCCGCGGATGCGGTGCCGTTTTTGATTGAACAGATTGTGTTTGATAGCCGCACGCTGCTCAAGTGCATGTATGGCTGCGACGATTGGGGCAGGAACCACACCTGTCCATCGCGCGCGGGCAACCCGAGCATGGAGCAATATAAAGAGATGTTCTCCCGCTACAAGTGGGGCATCGTCATCCATGCGCACGAAAAGGCGCTCTCGCAGAAGGTCTCCTTTCAGATGGAGGATCGCGCATTCAAGGACGGGTACTATCTGGCATTCTCGCTGTCTGATTGCGCGCTCTGCAAGCGCTGCGCCGCCGCGACCAATGAGCCCTGCCGCAACATGAAAAAGGCGCGTCCGGCGTTTCATAGCGTGGGCATCGATGTGTTCAAAACCGTGCGACAGCTGGGTCTACCAATCTCCACCCTATCCGAACCGGATCAAGAGGAGCAGAATTGGTACTCCGCCGTCTTCTTTGAATGATCAAGCCATTCCTAAGTCGCCCGAAATGGGCGATTTTTGTTTGGCGATCCATTGTGCAAATGGTGGTCACATAGTATAATGATAGCAATGACGACAGGGAGGGACGAAGATGAAGAAGAGGATTCTTTGCTTTGGCGATTCCAACACATGGGGCTATGCGCCCAATGGCGAGCGCTATGATGAGACCATCCGTTGGCCGATGCGCATGGCGGCGATGCTGGGCGATGATTACATCGTGGTGGAGGAGGGCTTCAACGGACGCACCACCGTGCTGGACGATCCGAGCGAGGGCGGCTACAAGAGCGGCGCCAACTATCTGCCACCCTGCCTGATGACGCACAATCCGCTGGATCTGGTGATCCTGATGCTGGGCACCAATGATACCAAGTGCCGATTTGGCATGAGCGCGTTCGCGATATCCCAGGGCATGACGCAGCTGATCAAGCTGACGCGCATCTATGCCGAGAACCGGGACAAGCAGCCCCCGCGCATCCTGCTGGTCTCCCCGGTGCCCAACGGCGACTGGATCATGGAGACATTGATGGGGCCCATATTCGGCGGGCAATCGCCCGAGGTATCGCGCGATTTGGCCGACACCTATCGCAAGCTGGCACTGCAGGAAAAAATCGATTATCTGGATGCGGGCGCATTAGCCGAGACGAGCCGTGAGGACGCCATCCATCTGTCCCCGGAGGGGCAGATTGCACTGGCCAACGGCATCGGGGCGAAGGTGCGCGCCATATTAGAAGGGAAGTAAATCGAACATGCTGAATTTTTCATTCCATCTGCCCACACAATTCGAATTTGGAACGGGCGCCGAGCGGAAGGCGGGCGAGATGATCGCGCGGTTCGGTGGCAAGCGGGCGCTGGTGCACTATGGTGGCGGCTCGGCGGTTCGCAGTGGGCTGCTGGCGCGCGTGCTGGAATCACTGGATGCGGCGGGCATCGCCCATGTGGAATTGGGCGGCGTGATGCCCAATCCGCGCGATGAGCTGGTGTATCAGGGCATCCAGATGGTGCGCGATCAGCAGCTGGATTTCATCCTCGCCATCGGCGGGGGCAGCTCGATCGATTCCGGCAAGGCCATCGCAGCGGGCGCGCTGTATGACGGGGATTTCTGGGACTTCTTCTGTGGCAAGGCACTGCCTGAAACGGCGCTGCCGCTGGGCTGCATCTTGACCATCGCGGCGGCGGGCAGTGAAAGCTCCAACAGCTGCGTGATCACCCAGGCATCGACCCAGCAGAAGCGCGGGCTGAACGTGGAGCTGAATAGACCCCGCTTCGCGCTGATGAACCCGGAGTTGACCTACACTTTGCCCGCCTATCAGACGGCCGCGGGTGCGACCGACATCATGGCGCACGTGATGGAGCGCTATTTCAGCAACGAGCCCGAATCAGACGTGACCGACCGACTGTGCGAGGCGATCCTATGCAGCGTGGTCAAGGCCGCGCCCATCGCGATCGAGAATCCGAACGATTATGATTCGCACGCGCAGCTGATGTGGGCATCCACCATCGCACACAACAACACCTGCGGCGTGGGTCGCGTGTTCGATGGCGCCAGCCACAAGATCGAGCATGAGCTGTCCGGCATCTATGATGTGGCGCATGGCGCTGGCCTGGCGGTTGTTTTCCCGGCCTGGCTGCGCTGGCAGCTGACACATCATGAGCCCAGCAAGCTGGTGCAGTTCGCGGTGCGCGTATGGGGCTGCGATATCGATCTGGGTCACCCAGAACGCTGCGCGATGCAGGGCATCGAGCGCTATGAGGCGTTCCTGCGCTCGATCGGCATGCCGCTCACCCTGCGCGAGCTGGGCATCGAAAACCCGGACATCCAGCGCATCGCAGACGGCACCCGCCGCAACCCCGGCACCGATGTGTGCGGTTTCTTCACCCCGATGGATACCGCCGCGATCGTCGAACTGCTCCAGATTGCGAACGGTTAATCCAAGCAAACATACACAAAAGAGACGCT
>JAJDGF010000158.1 GCA_030265545.1 Eubacteriales bacterium OttesenSCG-928-N13 | reverse complement strand
TTTCAAGCACTCTCAAGCGTAGTACCTATCTGGTACTTAGTACCTCAGTCACGAGGTAGGACTCGAACCTTTTTTATCCCCACCCACCGCCTCCATTATCAACCTCGCACACAGCCCAAACCCATACGCGAAGTTCTCCAAATCCCTCTCCGCCGTCGCATCGGCATGAGCATCCGTATAATCTTCGTACAGCGCCTTCCCCTCATCATCCATCAGCCCAAACATCTTTTCCCCCAACTCAGCCACCCGCTGCAGTGCAGCCATATATTTTTCGTTGCCCCGCAAATGTTTCATCTCGCATGGTGCAATTTTGCCGTTGATCAAATCTTCGATTGTCCTTCGCATCTCGCTCGCCTCCCCTTCGCGACATACATTACCAAGAAACCGGGGTGGCAGAAAGCAACTCTGTGATACAAACGGGAAAATAGACAGCGGAGTTTGAGCGGGCTCAAAAATACGAATAAGCCCTATTGCTTACAAAGCAGATTGGATTATCTACATTGTTGACAAGAAGACTTTGTTGGCAATTGAGCGAAGATATTTACTCGTGAAGGCCTTGAATACTTGCCGAAATCTTCGTCGCAGCAAGGCTCTTCATGGGGGCTGGGGCCTCACTCTCCTCGATTGTGATTGCGAGTGGCTCACCGATCAAAATGGAATAGTCCTTCTTGGCTGCTTGCCCAATTCTTCGTGCATTTTCATAGAATGATACATTTCGGTTGTACAAATCGATAACTAAGTCAAGTTCCATGAATTGATTGAAGTAAAGAACTATCGGATTGTTCATCGGCCTAACCATTATCCCTTCGTCCATTAGTTCTCTCTCGGAAATCAGAAGAGATTCCGGTATATGATTATGCCAGTTCCTCAGTTTGTTAAAATCTTGGAGCAACGCTGTCTCATCATGACTCAACGGCAACAGTGAAACACCCGCCACGCCTTTGTCCACCAACTTAGACACTAGCTTACGATATTTGAAGTATGATATTGATGAGGTCTGAGCATCGCCAATGACATTGAGCAGATACCCAATGACATTGCTTGTTTTGTCTAAATATTCAGAATACTTGGCATATGGAATTTTTCCGCAGTTGTCTCCAGCGCCATCCAGATACTTTTTAAATTGCCGATTATACTCCCTCAGTTTTCTCAAACATTTCTCTGTCGTCCCAATTATACGGGCGAGGTATATGATACAAGTATTCGCATCTACAAGTGAAAACTGCTTTCGTTTTTTCTTACCGATATCCACATCCATAATTCGATCATGTGCTGGTGCACATGTACCTCCTATAAAGTGTCGTCAAACTCATCCTGGAAATGTGTTAGGCTATCACTCTACCTTATCTCTCCACAAAACAGCCAAATGTATTTTGCTGATAGGCTGATTGTACCATAGATAAACCGATCAGGCAATGATCGTAATAGGGACAGCAAAAGCCCTATTGCCGACAAGGCAGATGATTTCATCTACCTTGTCGGCAGAGACTTGTAATACCTCCAGCTAAATCATCCGGTTCACAAACTCATTGATTGCGGCGAGCTGTTTGTCGCTCAAAGTCGCTTTCCCTGCGCCGCCGAGCGCGGCATGGTATTTCACACCGAATTTGATAGCCAGGGAATGATCACTGACGTTGATCCCTTTTACGCGCACAATATCCAGAATATCGCTCGTCTTGTTCATTCCCCCCGGCGGAGGTAAAAGCCGCGACCTCCTTCACCATGGCGGGATCGAGGTTCTCCAAGAAGATCTTCAGGGATTGATCAAGTCCCCAAGCATAAACCCCGCCGCCAACCACCAACAAGTCAACAGGCTCCGTGATTGGGTTGTCAATCGTCTCAGCAGTCATCCCCACCGCCTTTGCGATCGCCTCAGCGACGACTTTTGTGTTGCCCCCGCGGGATTGATATCTCACCATCATTTTCATGATCCAGCACCTCCTTTGTCTGGGCTAGAGGCTTAAGCTCTCCACCCATTGGGCCAATGCATCCTCAGACGGGTTGCCGTTGAGCAGCTTCCCTTCTTTCCACACAACGGCGTTTGAAACAGAAGGCTGTAGTTTCTTCACGGTATCCTCCATTCCGCTGCTGCCTGATGTCGCAAACGGGATGATGGTCTTGCCGGAGAAATCGTAGCTCTCCAGGAATGTGTTGATAATCGTCGGCGCCACATACCACCAAATCGGGAACCCCACAAAGACGACATCATACTCCGCGACGTTTGCACCATGATCAGCAATCACTGGCCGAGATGACAGGTTCTGCATCTCCAGTGTGCTGCGCGACTTTTTATCTGTCCAATCCAGATCCGCTTTCGCGTATGGCACCTCCGGCCGGATTTCGTAAAGGTCAGCACCTATCGCTTCGGCCAGCCGCTTTGCCAACTTTGCTGTAACGCCGCTCGCGGAGAAATACGCCACCAATTTTTTGCCCATGATTCCGCCTCCCTTATCCATCTAGCCAGATTGTACCACGGCCCAGTGGATCAAACAATGGACGCAGTATGCAAACTCCGTTAACTAGTAGTCGTGAATGTACCTTGCCGCCTTGTCAAGGTTACATCAAACCGCCGAAAAAACCGCCCCAGT
>JAJDGF010000156.1 GCA_030265545.1 Eubacteriales bacterium OttesenSCG-928-N13 | reverse complement strand
CGCCTTTTGCTATTCTTCTTCATCGTCCTCGATCATGTCCCAATCCTCTTCGGTTGCGGTCGGGACGATCTTTTTCGCGACAAATGCTTCAAATTGCTTGATATTGCCGCTAAATGTATTCATATGATAGGCATTCTCATTTTCAGAGGAATACTGCCAGAATGTCCAGCCTGCGTTATTCGGCAGATTCGGCGCCCGCAACACGCTGCGGATCCAGAGTGGATATGCGCGATAATGATCCATGATATACAGCTCATAGGTGCGCTGGGTGGCGCGCAGGACGGGCGTCTTGCCGTAGTGGCTCTCCAGCCTGCCGATCATTGCATCCAGCGTCTGCTGCACGCGCTGCGCATAGGTGGGTTTCTCCGCGTATACGCCGTATAGATCGATATCAATCACGGGCGGCAACATCTCGTCATCCTTGGGCACACATGCAATGAATTTGTTTGCCTGCACCACGCCCGGCACATCATAATCAAATGTGTGATACGCCCCAACCACCAAACCTGCTTCCTTTGCGATGGAGACGTTCTGTTCAAACATCTCGTCCTGCTTGCTGCCCTCGCTGGCTCTAATGAATGCAAATTGGTTGCCCTGCCCCGAGAAATCGGATGCATCCAGCGCCTCCTGCTCGGATGAGACATCGATGCCCCGCACAGGATAGCGCGCATAAGATGGGTTGTTCAGCCCCACATAATTGAATACATAATACGCCCCGACACCCGCCAGCAGCGCAAACGCGAGCACGAACAGCGCGACGATCTTCTTCATGCAATCTCCTTTCCATGACAAAACCAGTATACCATACATTGCACAAAGGCCACAACACGCATGTTGCAGCCTTCATTGAATTCGATCGGATCGCTATTTCAGGAACCATGACAGCGATTTGGTGCCCATCAGGCGGTTCACGTCCACCTTGCCCGGGAAGCCATTCACCTTGCCCACGCTGGTGTATTGATGGATGTCACAGGCGTAGCTGGGTGCAGAATTCACCGCCCCGGTGTTCTTGCCATAGTGCGGAATCCAGATGAAATCCACAAGCGATGTATCCAGCTTATACTTGGAATACAGGTGGTGCGCCACATAGTATCCCGTCTTTTTCGCGCCCAGCTTCTGGAGTGTCTTCATATAGGTCTCGATCACCGTCTTGGTCAGGCGTGATTCCTCGACATCATACACATAAAACAGCGGGTCATACGGGCTGGCCACGTCCCATGTCATCTGTGCTTCCTTCTTGGCCGTTTCGGTATCGGAGCACTTGCCATAATAGTACACACCAAACGGAATCCCGTACTCCTTGCACTTCTTGGCGAATGTTGGGAACAGTGCATCCTTGCCAACGCCAATCGGCGAAGTGTCCGTGCGGGTCACGCCGCAGCGCAGAATCAGCAAATCCACGCTCTTGGCCACCTTCGCCCAGTCCATGGTGTTGCCATTGTGCTGGGAGATGTCCACGATTACCGCGGAGCCAGTGTTCACCACCAGCTTGCAGCTGGCGCTCTTTCCGTTGCTGGTCTTGGCCGTGATCGAGCATTTTCCCTTGCCGATTGCCTTGATCTCGCCTGTCGTCTTGGAAACCGTGGCAACCTTCGCATTGGAACTTGTCCAGGTAACCGTCTGGTTCGCCGCTGAGGGCGTAACCACCGTGTTGATTTTATAGGTGCTGCCAACGACCATCGTGAGCACCGGATCTGCCAGCGTCACCTTGGTGGCCGAGGGCGCCTTGACAGTCACGGTGCAGCTCTTCTTGGCGCCGCTGGCGCTCTTGATTGTAATGGTGCTTTTGCCTGCCGAAAGCGCCGTGATGGTGCCGCCGCTCACCGTTGCGACCGTCTCGTTGGAGGAGCTCCAGCTCAGCGTATCGGTGATTGCACTGGCCGGGGAGATCTTCCTCGACAGTTTATAGGTCTTGCCCGCCGTCATGCTCAGGCTGGTTTTAGAAAGCTGGATGGATTTCACCGTCGTGAATGCCTTGTATTTCTTCTGGATCTGTGCATATTTGTAGGCAACGGCGGCGGACTTGTCGCCCGCTGAAACCAGAGAAGTGGCCATGCTGCCCACCTTTTTATAGGTGGATTCGAACTTCTTCTTGGCCTTGGAATAGCTGCTGCTGCTGACGCGCGTCCCATCAATATAGTATTTCGTGCTGCCTCGAGATACGACCTTGGTACCGGTGAACGCCTGCTTGAACTGGCCATTCGTCGGTCCCGTTAGGCCCACCTGAAGATAGATCGTCTGGCTGCCGCTGGTGGCCTTGATGCTCAGCAAATTGCATCCATTCTTCGTGCTGCTTTGGCGCTTCTGCATGGAGACCGCACGTACCTTTTTCAGGCCAAAGGGCGCCATATCAAAGCTGGCATGCTTGCCGCTCGCATCATAGGCACGTAGCTCCTTGGCAGCGTTTCCGTTGAAGCTGAGCACGAACAGCTCGGGCGTTCCGTCCCCCTCCATATCAAGCAGCGCGATGGTGCGCTTTGCGCCCACGCCCTTGAGCAGGATATTCTCGTAGGTGGATTTCCAATCCGATGCCAACGCAGGGGTCGCACACATGCCGATCGCCATGCAAACCATAAGACAAATCAGCACCGTTTTTCTGAATGTATTCATTAATTCACACCTCGTGCATCATATATTCATATTTGTCATTATATCGTAATATTTGGCGTTTGTCAACAAAACCCACTTAGATCGATA
>JAJDGF010000155.1 GCA_030265545.1 Eubacteriales bacterium OttesenSCG-928-N13 | reverse complement strand
GTGCTGATGGCGGGGATCAGCGGCGCGTCCGGACTATCCATCCTGATGCAGAACCTGGCTCGGCTGCGTCCCCTTGGGCTGCCCTGGCATCGGCTTGTGCTGGGCAAGCTGGCACAGGGGCTCACCTCCATGCTGCTTTGCGGGTTGCAGGTGCGGATATGGTCGCATCCATTCGCGCCATCACGAAATGAGGTGCCCGCATTCATCTGGGCATTCGCACTGGCAGCCATTGCGCTGGCGCTGGTGGGTGTTGGCATTACGTTAATTCCGCCCGCGGATGCCCACAAACAATAAATCGTGATATAATAAAGGGAGCATATGAGCGTGGGAGGGATGACATTGGCGCTGCTTCATGTGGACTTTTTCTCGGACGTGCTGGGTATGCGCACCGAAATGGATGTGATTTTGCCGCAGCCCACTCAGGGACAGATCGGCATTGCGGAACAATCGGCCAATGCAACCTGTCAAACACTATATCTGCTGCATGGTATGTCGGACGACCACACCATCTGGCAGCGGCGCACCTCGATCGAGCGCTATGTAGCCATGTACAATCTGGCCGTTGTGATGCCCACCACCCATCTTGGCTGGTACACCAACATGCACATGGGCTATGACTATTTTACGCACATCGCCATCGAGCTGGTGCAGGTCACGCGCGGCATGTTCCGCCAGCTATCCACCCGGCGGGAGGACACCTTCGTGGCCGGGTTGTCGATGGGCGGCTATGGCGCACTGAAGCTGGGGCTGCTCGCGAATGACACATTCTCGCACGCGGCGGCGCTCAGCGGCGCGCTGGATGCGGTGGAGGTATGCGAGCACCCGATGGACAGCAACCCGCTGTGGGTCAATGTGTTTGGCCCGGCAGATCAGGTGCGCGGCACGGACAACGATCTGATGGCCGTGGCCGAGAGGCTGCCGGTGGACAAGCGTCCGAACGTGTTCATCTGGTGCGGCAGGCAGGACTTTCTGTATCAGCAGAACCTACGGATGCGCGATCATCTGAATGCGCTGGGCTATGATTTGCGTTACAGCGATAGCCCGGGCAACCACAACTGGGAATGCTGGGATGAGCAAATTCAACAGGTGCTCCAGTGGCTGCCGCTTGAAGGAGGTGGGAATCCATGGCGCTGATTCGCATGAACTTCTTCAGTGAGTCGCTGGGCATGTGCGTGCCCGCCACGGTGATCCTGCCGCAGCGCACGCCCGAGCAGATCCAACATGGCAATCTGCATCCGGTGCTCTGGTTGCTGCATGGTGCATCGGACGATCACAGCATCTGGACGAGATTCACCTCCATCGAGCGATACGCAAACCAACTGGGGCTGTGCGTGGTGATGCCGTCCGCGCACCTGAGCCGCTATCAGAACATGGCCTACGGCGGCAAATTCTACGACTATATCTCGCGCGAGCTGCCCACGATCATGCGCTCGTTCTTCCCGCTGTCTGGTGCGCGGTCGCAGAACTTCATCTGCGGGCTGTCGATGGGCGGTGCGGGTTCGCTCAGGATCGGGCTGAGTGCGCCGGAGCAATACGGCGCGATCGGCTGCCTGAGTGCGGGCTTGAGCAACTTCCGCGCGGATCAGATGCATGATCCCGCCTATGTCAAGGGGCAGCTGCTGGTGTTTGGAGACAGGGATCCCGCAGGCGAAATGGCCGAAATGCAAGGGATCGCCCTACAGATCATTCGGGACGGAAGGCCAACGCCGCGCATATTCCACAGCTGCGGCAGCGAGGATTTCTTATTGGATCAGGCACACGCCACGAGGGATTTCTTCGAAGGGATCGACCTCAATCCGTTCGATTACCGCTATGAGCAGCATCCGGGCGCGCACACATGGGACTATTGGGACGCGCACATTCAGCAATTTTTGGGTTACATCAAGCCGATGTTGGAGGACATATGAACTACGCATGGACAGATGAATACCTGCTGCAAAAACCGGGCGTGGAGAAGGACTTCAAAGCAGAATGGGGAAGCTGGCGCTACATGATCCGCGGCAAGATGCTGGTCATGCAGGGCGGGGACAAGACGGATCGCCCGATCCTGACCATCAAGCTGGACCCGGCACTCAGTGAACTGCTGCGCGCGCAATATGAACAGATCGTGCCCGGCTATTACAGCAACAAGACGCATTGGAGCTCGCTATATCTGGACGGTGAGGCGCAGGTGCCGGACGAGACCGTGCGCGGCATGCTGGACAATGCACATGAATTGATTTTGAACGGCCTCAGCAAGAAGATCCGCGAAGAAATATTACAGACGAGCAAATAGGAGGATAGATCGATGAGGAGAATTGCAGCATGGATGCTGGTGCTGGCGCTAGTTTTTGGGATGAGTGCGACCGCGCTGGCATACGACACCTACAAGTTGGACGAAAATGCAAATGGGATCAAGGAGCTTCAGCAGAGGTTGATTGATCTGGAATATTTGGATGGCAAGGCGGACGGTTGGTTCGGAAAAAAGACCCAGGCGGCCGTGAAGCGCTTTCAGCTGGTGCACGATCAAGAGGTGACCGGCATTGCGGACGATGCCATGCAGCAGGCGCTGTATTCAGATGATGCGAAGAAGTTCCCACAGGTGGTGATGAGCCTGAATGAGCTGAAGGACATGATGGGCGAGGCGGGCGCGCTGGGCATCCGCTACGATCTGTCGGCGCTTGAGAGCGATGGTCGCTCGGCCAGCTGCGAGCTGAACAATTACGTGGTGCTAAATTGCGATCTGCTCGGGGATGACATC
>JAJDGF010000157.1 GCA_030265545.1 Eubacteriales bacterium OttesenSCG-928-N13 | reverse complement strand
CGAGCAGCACCAGCTGCTCAGGGATCGCGGCGTGCAGTTAATCCATCCCCCCTACGCCCTGACCGGTGTGGATCTGCCGGTACTGGGCGCGGAGGTCACGCGGATCTTCGCAGCACCCGCGCTCAAAACGGTATTGGATGTGGGTGGCAATGACGCAGGTGCCGCTGCACTGGGCGTGTACAAGCAGCACTTCGATCAACAGAGCGCAGACATGTACTATGTGGTCAATCTGTTTAGACCGTTTTCCGAAACGCGTGAGCAGATCATTGAATTGCTTCAGCGCATCGAGCGACGTGCGCGCATGAAGCCGGCCGGATTGATCAACAACGCCAACTTGGGTGACTGGACGGACATCGACCAGATCATCGAGGGGCAGCGCGTGCTGGAGGATGTTTCAAAAGCGCTTGATCTGCCGATCGTGGCGATCACGGGCAAGCAGGATGTACTGAAGCGGCTACCTCAGATGGATGCAACGCTGTATCCGATTGAGCGGCTGCTCAAACCCGAATGGATGGAGAATTGATTCTTGATGATGCTTGAATTCCTCACGGAGCACTTACTGCCCATTGCATGTGAAATTGCGGTGGGCATTTTGCTGATCTATGGATTCTGGCGATACATCAAAGCGCCAGAAATGCCCGATTCGGTGATACCTGCGCGGCTGCCCTGGCGGAAGCTACTGCCGCGCGTGCTGCTGTGGACGATTGCCACCCGCCTGTTTCTGTATCTGGCGGCGTATGCGATCGGGCATTTCATCCATCCTGAAAGTGTGTCACAATACGGCATCGGCCACTGGGTGCGTTGGGACGCGAACCACTATCTGCGGCTGGCGCAAAACTGGTACGTCAACGAGGGCGACCCGCGCAACCACATCGTGTTCTATCCGCTGTATCCGCTGCTCGTGATGGGGCTGGATCAGCTGCTACATCACACGCTATTGAGCGCACTGATCATATCCAATCTGTGCCTGGTCGGCTGCGGATATCTGCTGTTTCGGCTGGTGGAGCAGCGCCAAGGTATTGAGTCCGCATCGCGCGCCTTAAAATACCTGATGTTGTGCCCGGTGTCATTGTTCTTTTCGGTGCCCTATAGCGAATCGCTGTTCCTGCTGATGTCGCTGCTGGCGGTGTACTTGGCGCGCAATCGCAAAATCCATTGGGCGGTGCTGTTTGGCGCGCTCGCCTCCTCCGCGCGGATGCTGGGGCTGCTCACGGCCGTACCCATCTTCTATGAATGCATTCAGATGGCGCGCGAACGCGCTGCTGGGGATCGGGGCATGTTCATCCGCCAATTGATCAAGTGGTTTTGCGTATGCTGCCTGGTGGCGTGCGGCTTTGGTGCCTATCTGCTACTGAACAAGACCATCACAGGCGATCCATTCACGTTCTTGACCATCCAAAGCGAGCATTGGAGCCAGACATTTGGTTCCCTTCGCAACACACTCAGGTACTCCTTTGACAATGCCATCGACAACGACAGCCTACATTCTCAGCTGGGCATTTGGATCCCGCAGTTGGTCGCCATATTCAGCATGCTGGCGCTGCTGATCGCCACCAGGAAACGATCGCATCCCGGCGATTCGGCGTTCGCGATCCTGTATTTCTATGTCGCACTGGCGCCCACATGGCTGCTCTCGGGCCCAAGGTATCTGGGCGCGATGTATGCGCTCTATCCCCTGCTGACGCTCATCACTCGGAGGCGATGGCAGGACATCACGCTGACCATCCTGTTCATCCTGGGCAGCGCCTATTGCGGCTATGCCTATGCCGTGATGGGGTCAATGCTATAACGCGTATATCCATTTGCCGCCGCCGCGGCATTTTTTATACAAATATTGTCTCTTAATCAAACCAAAGCATGCGCTCGTGCATCTTATGGTTGAACCGGTTCAGATAATACAAATGCCAATCATGTGTGGGGGGAAACCATGATGCAACAACCAAGCAACATAATCGATCTGCCCGTGACCGCATCAACGGATGCGCAGTTGGTGGAATCTGCCAGCCTGGGCGATCGGCAGGCGTTTTCGGTGCTGATCCGAAGCTGCGAATCGATGCTGTATCGCATCGCCTGGTCGATCACGTTTTCGGATGCGGATGCGGCGGACGCCACGCAGGAAGCAATCTTCAAGGCATGGCGCGCGCTCCCGAAGCTGCGCAACGCCAATGTGTTTCGCTCCTGGCTGGTGCGGATTTTGATCAACGAATGCAAGCAGGTGCTGCGCCAGCGCAAGCACCGTGGCGAGATGCCGGAGCTAGAGCTGATTGGACCATCGCATCTGTCGGATGAGGCACTGGATGTGCGGCGGGCGTTGCTGTTTTTGCCCGAACGACAAAGAAGCATTATCATGCTGTACTATTATGAGGATTTTTCCGTGCAGCACATATCAAGCGTGCTGAAGCTGCCGCAGGGCACGATCAAATCGCGACTGTTTGCCGCGCGCAAGGCACTGAAACGATTGCTGGAGGTGGATGGAGAATGACATTGAAGGATAAGCTGAAGCAAGCGGAGATTCAGCCAGGCTATGAATATCATGAGAGCGTTGAGGACGCGCTGGGGCAGCTGCCCCGCCGCCCGATGAAAAGACCCGCGCCCCGAACCGCGAAGCTGGCAGGCACAATTGCGGCGGTGCTGTTGATTCTGGCGATCCCCATGTGTATCCCGGGCGCGCGCG
>JAJDGF010000154.1 GCA_030265545.1 Eubacteriales bacterium OttesenSCG-928-N13 | reverse complement strand
GTTCGAGCAGGTGGGCATCCCGGAGCCGGAGCGACGCTATCGCAGCTTTCCGCACCAGCTATCCGGCGGACTGCGTCAGCGCGTAATGATCGGCATGGCGATGGTGTGTTCCCCCGATCTGCTGATCGCGGATGAGCCGACCACTGCGCTCGATGTCACGATCGAGGCGCAGATCCTGCGCCTGATGAAGCAATTGCAAAAGGACAACGGCACATCGATTTTGATGATCACGCACAATCTGGGTGTGGTTGCGGACATCTGCGACAGCGTATACGTGATGTACGCCGGGCAGGTGGTGGAATATGCGGACGTGTTTGATCTGTTCAAACGACCGCTGCATCCCTACACCATCGGGCTAATCGAATCGCTGCCCAGCACGAACGTGGACGACCAGCTCAGGCTGCCCAACATCCCGGGCATGGTGCCCAACTTACTACATATGCCCAAGGGCTGTCGCTTCGCGCCCCGTTGCAAAAGGGCGAGTGAAAAATGCCATCTGGAGCAGCCAGAGCTGACCGATCAGGGCGGCGGCCATCTGGCGCGCTGCTTCCACTGCGAAGGGAGTATGTCCGATGAATGAGCCTGTATTGGTGCGCGCTGAACATCTGGTGAAGGAATTCCCTGTGCCCCGCGGCATCGTGCATGCGGTGTCGGACGTGACGCTGGATGCGCGCAAGGGACGCACGCTGGCGGTGGTCGGAGAATCGGGCTGCGGCAAGAGCACGCTGGGGCGGCTGCTGCTTCGGCTGATTGAGCCCACATCCGGCAAGGTGTTTTTTGGCGGCGAAGACGTGACCGCCATGGACGCAAAGAGCCTGCGTGCCATGCGCCGCCGCATGCAGATGATCTTTCAGGACCCCTATGCATCGATCGATCCGCGCATGTCCGTCGGGCAGATCATCGCAGAGCCGCTGCTCACATTTGGCATCGGCCACAACGGCAAAGAACGCGAACAAATGGTGCGCGAATTGATGAACAAGGTGGGCATTCGCCCCGAATTCTATACCCGCTATCCGCACCAGTTCTCGGGCGGCCAGCGCCAGCGCATCGGCATCGCGCGCGCACTGGCGCTCAATCCGGAGCTGATCATATGCGATGAGCCGGTCTCGGCACTGGATGTGTCGATTCAGGCGCAGATATTGAACCTGCTGCTGGCGCTGCAGGACGAGTTGCTGCTCACCTACATCTTCATCTCGCACGATCTGGGCGTGGTACGGTTCATCTCCAGCCGCGTGTGCGTGATGTTCCTCGGGCGGCTGTGCGAGCTGTGCCCGACGGGCGAGCTATATGATCATCCGCAGCACCCCTATACCAAGTTCCTGCTGTCGTCTGTGCCCAAGCCGGATCCGACGTTGCGCAACACGGAGCGGCAGATCCTGACCGGCGAGGTGGGAAGTCCGGTGAATCCGCCCAGCGGTTGCCGCTTCCACCAGCGCTGCCCGCACGCCACCGCGCGCTGCAAAGAGGAGCAGCCCGCCATGCGCGAGGTCGCACCCGAGCACTTCGTGGCGTGCCACATCATATAGCCTCGTCGACTTACAAGGCACCGCGTCTTAAATCTGAGATTTGAGGCGCGGTATCTTTTAGCGCGACGATGGTATTTGGACGGCCATCAACACACAAAAGCTGGAGGGTCTCGACCCTCCAGACCTCCCAGGGGGCTGTCGCGCGAGTCGAAACAATCGTGTCCAATTCGGGTGTTTTTCTTGTCGCATGTGTGAATAAAATATAAACAGGAACAAAATGGGGCTTCCCCAACGTCTATAAATGGTGTACAATGTAGATATCTTGGTAGTGTTTACAAATTAGGAGGAAATACAGAATGAAGAAATTGCTTGCGCTTATGATCGCGCTCATGCTGTTGATCTGTGCCGCCTCGGTGAGTCTGGCCGAGGCCGATACCGCCTCTGAGGGCTTCACAATCACCGATGCCGGGATCGACATCTCCCTGTGGGAGAACGGATCGACCGGCTATGCATGGGACTATTCGCTGGACGATGAAGCCCTGCTCTCCTTCGTATCCGATCGCACCGAGGCCGCCATGCCTGAAGCCGACAACACCATGGTGGGCGCACCGGTCATCCACACGTGGAGCTTCGCCGCGAGCGGAGACGGCGAAGTGCTGCTCACGTTCTTCTACGAGCGTCCCTGGGCGGATGGCGAGGAAGATACCTCCGAATCGCTGGACGATGAGGAACCCACCCGCGTGATGAACTACATCCTGCAGGTGGCGGGCGGCAAGGTGACCAACTGCGAGTTGGAGAACCTGAGCGACGATTATACCGATGGCGATTTTGATTCGGTGACCACGTTCAAGGGCGAGACCGGCGGTGTGCCGCTGGAGGTGTTTGCCGACATGACCGAGAGCCAGACCGATGAGGGCACATTGCTCAGCAATGACGATGGCTCCACCAAGATCCTGATCCAATATGAGCCGAATGACGATCCCGCTGAGCTGTTTGAAAAGCTAAAGGACACCGAGTCGGCCGGCGCCATATATAACAACGAGCAAGAGGGCATCGCGGTCATCTCCTGCATGCTGGACACCACCAGCGATGTGAAGTCCGTCACGCTGATCTATTCCATCCCGGAGGGCATCGAGGAATATACCGGCTATCAGGCACCGAACGGCGGCGTGCTGCATGTGCACACAACCTATTTGCTTGACACCGGCGCCGAGGATGATTACATGGGCGAGGAAGAGGATTGGTCCGATTGGGACGACGCAGAAGAGGATGAGATCCCCGTGGACGAAGACGCAGCAGGCTAATGGATTCACAAAAAAGGGCGCATCGA
>JAJDGF010000153.1 GCA_030265545.1 Eubacteriales bacterium OttesenSCG-928-N13 | reverse complement strand
AACAGTCTGATTCCTGCCCATGTGCATGGAGCAGGAGGGTCAACTCTTTTTAGAGCAGTGCGGCCAGCGCGCCCGCGACGATCAGGATATGGCAGGCAAAATAGGTGGGCATGATGAGATGCGAAAGCTTCTCATTGCCCGCGAAATCGCACTCGCTGATGATCGTATCGGAGAACAGGATGGACGCTGTGCCCAGGCTCATCAACACGCGCGTGATGAGTGGGGCAGGGGTGCCGATCATCATCGTGACGGACAGCACCGAGACGGACGCATAGGCACAAAGTGCGACGCGCATGACGTTGTTATCGACATCCGGCAGGATGCGGATCGCCAGATATACGCCGTATCCAACCGCCAATAAGCCGCCCACGACCAGCAGCCATGGCTCGACAGAGACCTTGTCAAACGTGTACCACACCAGGCACACATGCGCCAGAAAGAACCCGATGATGCCGAATAGATAGTAGCTATGCGAATGCTGCTGATGACCCATAAAATAATCGCCCACAATCGAGATCACCAGAAACAGGATCAGCGGCAGATATTTCATCGGATCGGGGCACAGCATGAGTAGCACTGCGCAGGCGCCGGTCACCACCAGATTGTAGAAGTATTTCCCGGTACGAATGCTCATGATGGCACCTGCGATGGGCACGACCAGCGCGATCAACAGGCCAATGGTCAATGTCATGGATGTGTCCTCCTATTGCTTTTTGATGAGCATACCCAGCAGCGCGTTGCTGCGTTTGAGGAAATCTACCATGCGCTCGCCGCTGAGCGGTTCGCGCGCCATGTCGCTCAGATCCAGCAGCTGCGCGCAGATCAGCGCGTTTTGCTCCTCGTCGGTGGAACCCTCCAGATACTGGGTCAGCGGGTGCTTTTCATTCAGCACAAGTGTGCGCTGCTCCGGCATTTGGATGCCGTTGTTGAACATGCGGCTCATCTCGGAGAAGCGGCGCGTCTGCTCATCCACGGTGATCATGGCCGGGATTTCATCCGATTTGAACGGCTGCAACTTCACGGTCAGCTGCTCATCACCGAGTGCTTTTCGGAACTTGTCCTGCAGGGCGTTTGTGCGCGCCTCGTCCGCCTCGGTCGTTTCGGCCAGATCGTCCGTGCCGCCATCCACGCGCTGGAACTTGAGCGATTCGGGCTCGGTATATTCGTAGAAGCTGATGAAGTTGGTGTCGATCACGGTGTTCAGCACCACGACATCCTTCTGCTCGGCGGTGAACAGCGCGATCATCTGCGCCTGACGTTGCTCGTCTGTGGTGTAATAGATCGTCTTGCAGTCCTCGCCGCCGTTGGCCTCTTTATACTCATCGATGGTCAGATAGCGGCCATCCACCGTCTTGAACAGCAGCGCAGCCTTCACGCGCTCATAGAACTTGGCGTCCTTCAGGCAGCCGTACTTGATGAAGGGATGGATATCGTCCCAATAGCGCTGGTATTCCTCGCGCTTGTTGGTGAACTCATTCACCAGGCGATCGGCCACCTTGCGCGTGATGTAGGCGGACATCTTCTTGACATAACCATCGTTTTGCAGGAACGAGCGGCTCACGTTGAGCGGCAGATCCGGGCAATCGATCGCGCCCTTGAGCAGCATCAGGAATTCGGGGATGACTTCTTTGATATTGTCTGCCACGAACACCTGGTTGTTGTACAGCTTGATGACGCCCTCGTTGCCGCTGAACTCGTTGCGGATCTTGGGGAAGTAGAGGATGCCCTTTAGGTTGAACGGATAGTCCGCGTTCAGATGGATCCAAAACAGCGGCTCCTCATAATCGTGGAACACCTTGTGATAGAACGCCTTGTATTCCTCATCCGTCACCTCGCTGGGCGCTTTCATCCAGAGCGGGGTGGTGTCGTTGATCTGGACGGGCGCTTTGGGCTCCTCGCCCTCCTTGGGCTCGACCAGATCATTCAGATAAATCGGTACCGGCATGAACGCGCAATACTTCTCGAGCGTGCTCTCGATCGTGTGGCGATGCAGGAACTCATGCTCCTCGTCCGAGATGGTGAGCGTGATGGTGGTGCCGCGCGCGGTGCGCTCGGACGGCTCCATCTGATATTCCATGCCGTCAGCGCTGCTCCAGCGCACGGATTCGGCACCGTCCTGATAGCTGAGCGTGTCAATCACCACGTTGCTCGACACCATGAACGCGGAATAGAACCCAAGGCCGAAATGGCCGATGATACCGCTCTGATCGCCCTCTTCTTTGTACTTGGCGAGGAATTCCTCCGCGCCCGAGAAGGCCACCTGCGCGATGTATTTTTCCACCTCGTCGGCGGTCATACCAATGCCGTTGTCGGTGATCTGGATGGTGCCGTTTTGCTCATCCAGAATCACGTCCACGCGGTATTCATCCGTGCTCTCGGGCACTTCGCCCTTGAGCGCCAGCATTTTATGCTTTGAAATTGCGTCGCAGCCGTTGCTGACCAGCTCCCGCAGGAAGATGTCCTTATCCGAATAGAGCCAGCGCTTGATGACCGGCATGATGTTTTGTGCGTGGATCGAAACTGTGCCCTTTTTCTCCATGTGATTGTGCGCCTCCATATTATAATCTCCATCTATTGTATCGGTGATGGAAGGGATTGTCAAGCGAGTTTTGGCACTCTTAACCTTTGAGTGCTAAACATAATCATGACAATTCGGCATAGGCTGAAACAAAAGGGAATGGGGGGAAACGAATGCCGATACCGTGGGAATTGGTGCTCAGCTTTGGGCTGGGATTGGTGCTGCTATATTTGATTGGTTGGCTACTGCTGGTGCCGATGAAATTCTTGTGGCGGCTGGTGGCTGGGAGCCTGCTGGGCGGGCTGTGCCTGCTGCTGATCAATCGGTTCGGCATGCTGTTTGGGCTGAATGTGCCGATCAATCCATTCACCTGCATCGCGGTCGGGCTGCTGGGGGTGCCCGGCGCGGCGCTGGTGGTGGCGCTGACATACA
>JAJDGF010000152.1 GCA_030265545.1 Eubacteriales bacterium OttesenSCG-928-N13 | reverse complement strand
AACCCAGTGCCCAGCTTCAGTCGGCCATAGGAGGTCAGCGTGTTTGTGTCGTCAGCAACGAGAGCATGGCCTACATTCGGCACGTAGCCGGATGTGCTCGTCTTCAGCGTCAGCGTGCCCGATCCACTGGTCAGCGATTTGCTGTTGGCAACGTGAATGATTGGTGGAGAAGAAATTGTATAGGTCCACGTGCTTGCGCCCGACAGCCTGATGGAGGATCCCAACATCATGCCGGAGTTGACCGACAGCTTGGCCTTGGTCAGCTTCAGCTTGGCCGCGTTAATGCCCTCGGCATCCAACCTGCCCGATACGTTGATCGTGCCGTCTCTGTTCAAGATTCCGTTTAAAGTCGACACATTCTTCAGCGAAAGCGTGGTGCCTGGATTGGCAATCATTATGATGTCAGTATTCAGGTTGACTAACGAAAGCGCGGGCGATGTGACGTTGAGGCTGAACAATCCAGACACACCCAGCGTGCCCCGCCCATCGATCGTGCAGGGCTTGGTGAGGGTGATGCCAGAGGATAACGTTACATCCTGATTCAGTCGAATGATCACATCGCTCGCCTTGGTCTTGGCGGTGATCTTCGGATCATTGTTGATGATGTTGATCGCATCGGTCAATGAATATACACCCCGCAGCTTGCCCTTCACCAGCAGCATGACGTCCGCGGATCCCAGCGTGGTGGTGACATTCGTTTCGTTACACAGCAACTGCAGATCGCCAAAGCCGCTGCCCCTTTGCAGCTTGCCAGAAAAATCGGTGCCGGATGCGATCTCCATGCCCGCCTTGATGGCGCCACTCAGGTTGTTCAGCGTCATATGGCCGTCTCCCTGCACCACATCCGCTTGCACCGGGATGACGGATGCATCGGTGAAGCCCAGCGTGTTTTTGCCCTCGAGTGTGAGGCGTCCACTGGCAGACACGCGATTCGTTTTGAGTGTCGCGCCATTCAGCGTCAGATTGGTTGCATCGATCTTGCCATTCATGGTCAGCTTGGCCTTGCTGCTGATCGTGATATCGGCTGAGGAGTCGCCCGCGCCGAAGCCAACCGCCACGCCCCATGTGCCCGCTTGTGGCCGTCACCTTGCCGCCCAGAATCTGCACATTCGCGCTGCTGCCAACACTTCCCGAGCCGATGCCCGCGCCATGGGTGCCGCCCGTTGCGTTCACGGTGCCGCCCGAGATCGTCACGGTGGCGTTCGCACGGAAGCCCGAGCCGATGCCCGCGCCACTGTTGCCGCCCATGGCCGTCACCTTGCCGCCCGAGATCGTCACGGTGGCGTTTGCTTGCGATCCCGAGCCGATGCCCGCGCCATTGGTGCCGCCTTGGGCCGTCACCTTGCCGCCCGAGATCGTCACGGTGGCGTTTGCATCATATCCCGAGCCGATGCCCGCGCCCCCATTGCCGCCCTTGGCGTTCACTGTGCCGCCGGAGATCCGGATTTGATAACCATTTGCCCGTGTCCCGCCCCCGATCCCCGCATGACCTGAATAGATAGGCCCTGATTCCTGCACCAGCGCGCGGATCTCACCGCTCTTGATCTGGATCGTGCCCTTCGTCTCGCCACCGATCACGCCGCTGGAGGGGCCGGATTCTCCTGTCGGCCGATGATAGGCATACAGCTTGCCCGGCTTCTTGCTGCTCAGGTTCTGAATCGTGACGCTCGCGCCACCCTCCACCGCCAGCGCGGGCTCGCCTACTGCGCTGCTCACCAGCACATTCTGCCCGCTCAGCTTGAGCGTCACCTTGGTGTCCTCGCCTGTGATCTCAATCGGCGCAACGCCACCACCCGCCCTCATGCTCACGTTTTGCAGCGTGATCTGCGGACTGCCGCCACTGATCAGAAGCCGATGTTGGGTGCTCGTTCCTGTCACCAGATAGCTGCCGCTGCCGGCGATTGTGCGATCGTCCTCCAGCTCACCCAGGTCGATCACTGTCTGCTTTGCTGCCTTGGGCTGCGCGCCCTCGGCCAGTGCAAATCCGCCCAGCGCCAAAACCAACGCCAATAGCAAGCCCACCCAAATCCTATGTTTCATATGATTGCACTCCTTTATGTTGCGTCAAGTGATTTTGCACGGATTATATATTTACATAATATACCATTGGTCGGCATTTCGTCAACATATTTTCGCGGCTATCGCACCTCGACATGTGCATCAAAAGAAGAGCGGCGCGGTCATGATTGACAGCCGCCCGCATTCGCCCTATAATATCGCTTGGAGCCATACACCGAATGCATGGGGAGGCAGCTATGAGCCGATTGGGAGACACCATCAAGCAGGCGCGCATCGCGCAGGGCTTGTCAGAGAAAGCGTTGGCCAAGAAATGCGGGCTGGCTGAATCGTTCATCAAGCAGGTAGAGCAGGGCACGCGCATCATATCGGACGAACAGGCGCAGCGCGTGCTGAAAAAGCTAGGCGTGAACAACCCCATTTCGACAGAGCTGGAGGTGGCCGCCGAGCCGCCCGTGAAGCTGAGACCCAAGCCCAGACCCTATGTGATGCCCATGCCCGAGCAGACGGCCGCGGTCGCGGCCAGCACCATCACGGATGCCGAGGCTGAGGCATCGGATGCCTGGCTGGATGCACTGTCCGGCGTGGTGAAGCGCGTGCCGGTGATGGGCGAGGACGGGCTGGTGATCGATCATGTGCCGGTGCCGATCACGTCCGGCAAGATCGAGGGCGGTGCGCCCGATAAGGTGCTGTTTTATCGTTGTCCGGATGACGCGCTCAGGGGCTATCGCATCCATGCGGGTGACCTGCTGCTGACCATCCCGGCGAGTGCCGTGGAGGACGACCAGATCATGTTGGTGCAGTATAAAGGAAACCGCATCGCGCGCAAGCTGACCAAGCAGGACGGCGGCAAGCTGTTGCTGCAATCCTATGATCGCGAGTTCGCCGCGGAGCGCGTGGATCGCAAGGACGTGGTCTTGATCGGCAAGTGCGTGAAGCTGGAGCGCCGTCTGTGATCGAATCCATATCATCTGATGGGGCAGGATTACTTCCTGCCTCAGCGTGTTGACAGTTGTC
>JAJDGF010000151.1 GCA_030265545.1 Eubacteriales bacterium OttesenSCG-928-N13 | reverse complement strand
ACACCCTCCATACCTCCCAGTAGGGTTTGTCTTCAGTCTGGGGCAGGATTACTTCCTGCCTTTTTTGTCTGATCTTGTAACGGATTGAAAACTGGTGCGTCTTATGGACGAAGATACGCGAGAGGGGGATGAACGATGCGCGACATGGAGCAGATGTATATCGAGCAATTCCAGCCGGTGTATCGTTTCGTGCTTTCGCTGTGCAGGGATCCGGCACAGGCGGAGGAGATCACCCAGCAGACGTTCTTCAAGGCCATCAAGGCGGTGGATCGGTTCGACGGACGCTGCACGCTGCGCGTGTGGCTGTGCCAAATCGCAAAGAACCTCTATTTTGACGAGAGCAGGAAGCGCAAGCGCCAGCTGCCCATCGAGTCTGCGCCAACTGGGACATCGGATGATGTGGAAGCGCAGATCCTTCGGCAGGAGCGCGCGCGGGAGCTGCATGGGGCGCTGCATCTGCTGCCGGAACCGTATAAAGAGGTGTTTTCGCTCAGGGTGTTTGCCGAGCTGCCACACGCCGAGATTGCCCAACTGTTCCACAAATCGGAGAGCTGGGCGCGCGTCACCTACTATCGCGCCAAGCTGATGCTGATGAACGAGCTAAAGGGGGATGAGACGGATGAATGAGATCAATTGCAATGTGTGCCGCGATTTGCTGCCGCTGTATGTGGATGGCGCGCTGTCCGAGGACGGAAAATCTGCGGTGGAGAACCATTTGGTGGACTGCCTGGCTTGCAGAGAGCAGAAAAAGCAGCTGGAGATGGAGCCGCCGATCGAGGCGGCGCCCCAGTCGGACGCATCACAGGCCTCGCAGGCGATCAAGCGGATCTTCAAGCGCAGGCTGGTGAAGGGGGTACTGATCGGGGTGCTGTGCGCGATCCTGCTGTTTGTGGGTGGTACGCGGCTGAAATATATGCTGTTTGATGATGCCAACACACCCATCGGCGCCAGCCAGATTGCGAAATATACTTTTGCGCAGGCGGAGGATGGCAGGATGCTGTTCAGCTGGGATGCATCGAATATCACGCGGGGGTATGCCGCCTGGGAGGCGGGGCCGGACAGCGACGATCGAGATATCTTCTATATCACGCCGCTTCGGTCGATCATGGAATGGCCGTTCTATCAAGAGACGCAACCCGGCCAACTCAAGTATGCGGAGCGGACCGATTGGCTCGATATATTCATCCGGGACGGTGTGGCATATGAGGATTCGTCGGTGGATTGGCCGGACGATTTTGACAATGAAGAGCCGCGACAGCTCACCGACATTCGGCTGGGTACACCGGAGGACTATGTTCAGATCTGGAAGCCGGGCACCGTGCTGCCACCCGCTAATGAAGACATGCTGGCCGATTATCGGGGCGTCATGAACGATATCTCGGAGTAATTTCCTCGCGTGGATACATGATATGGGCTCGAAACCATCGTTGGTTTCGAGCCTATACTGTTGACAAACCAGACTGGGAGGGATGGAGGGTGCGAACCCTCCATTTTCAATCCGCAGCCCGCGACCGGTGCGCGGCAAAGGTTGCGAACCCAAAGGTTCGCAAGTCTGCCTGTGGGCAGACCACTGCCCCATTGGTTTGTCTTATCATGTGCTCGGGATGGACTCAAACAGCTGCATCAGTTCCTCCATCGTCATGCCCGATTTGGGCAGGCTAGCGCTATACATCACATCGCCGATGAGCATATCGATGCCCTTTTCGCGCAGGATTGCCGGATGGCCGGCGATCTGTGCCTCATGCATCTCCTCGTTGGATGTCATCATGAATGCCGTCTCCTCATTCATCAGCCTAAGATGCATTCTGAATGTGCTGTCTTCTTCGCCATCCTTGCCATATTGGATGGTCAGATAATCGTTGCCCGTATCCTGGAACATCTCAAAATGCTGCAATGCATACCCTTGCGGCAGTGTTTCGGGCAGTGCGACGGCGAAGTTCATACGGGATTTGATGTTGTCCATCGTGTCATATTGATGCACCTTGACCAGCTCCGGCTCCACGTGGGGCGTCTGCACGATCTTGCCATTTTCCACCTTGATATCCTGCTCGATCCCCTGGGCGTCATAAATTTTGCCGTTTCCATCTGTGACATATGCCCAGAAATCCTCGATCAATGCACCGTCCCTGTCATAGACCGTTCCGTTCAATTCAGCTGCTGCGTTCTTCATGATCTGCACGTCCGAATCGGGGATCTCTGTGCTGGTATATGTCGCGAATGGGCCCAGAGAAAGGCTCCTCATTGCGGCCAGCGCGATGCCCGACATCAGCACGATTGCGGTGATGGCGACCAGCAGCACGCGCATCGATTGGCGCACAGGCTTTTTCTGTAGAGTCACAATTTCTTCATGGATTGGATGCTGATCCAGCTGCGTTTGCAGCCTTTGTCTGAGTGGATCGCGCAAGGTGCTATCCTTGCTGAAATCGATCCGAATTGCATCTGGATAATGTTTCGGCTTCTCGTTCATGGTAAACCTCCCTTACTCAGCCTGGCCTTAAGCCTTCGAAGGCATCGAAATAGCAGCACACCAACATTGGAAATGGAGAGCCCCAACTGCCGTGCGATCTCTCGGTTGCTCAGCTCGGCGCCGAATTTCAGCGCGATGATCTGCCGCTCGCGCTCGGGCAACTCGGACAGCGCTGTGATCAGAGCGCGATGTTCCTCGTTTTGCACCACGATCCGCTCCGGCATGTTTTCATCGGATGGTAGCGAGTGTTCAATTGCTGCAATGTCCGTCATTTGGTTGCGGTCGCGCATCCGATAATAATCGATCACCACGTTGCGCGCAATGCCGATGATCCAGCCGGACAGCGAACCTCGGTTCGAATCGAACTGCGCATGCTTGTCAATGGCGCGCAGAAAAACGGTGCTGACCAGATCGTCCACGTTGCTATGATCGTTGATTCGATAGCTGATATAATTGTAGACGCGACGAAAATGGAGGTCATACATCACCTCAAGCATTTCCCTGTCCAAATTCCATCACCTGCCGATTCATGTTATATCGCTGATGCGCATCAACACTATATCATACGGAATATGGTTGCGTCCATTACACATCATTTCTTTCTAC
>JAJDGF010000150.1 GCA_030265545.1 Eubacteriales bacterium OttesenSCG-928-N13 | reverse complement strand
AATTTATCATGTTTAACTTTGAACATGTAGTAAAATATGACATTTTCGGCTATACTAATGGAAGATTTACGATTGTAAGGGGGAGGAACATGTCTCACAAGTACGTGTATCTATTCAAGGAAGGCAACGCGAGCATGAAGAATCTGCTCGGCGGCAAGGGCGCGAACCTGGCCGAGATGACCACGCTGGGTCTTCCGGTGCCGCAAGGCTTTACGGTTTCGACGGAGGCCTGCACCGCGTACTATCACGATGGCAAGGTCATCAATGACGAGATCACCAAACAAATCGAAAAGGCGCTCAAGCACACCGAAGAGATCTGCGGCAAGAAATTCGGCGATCAGAAGGATCCCTTCCTGGTATCCGTGCGCTCCGGCGCGCGCGCCTCGATGCCCGGCATGATGGACACCATCCTGAACCTCGGCCTGAACGATGTGGCCGTGGTGGGCCTGGCGAACCTGACCAAGAACGAGCGCTTCGCATATGATTCCTATCGCAGGTTCATCATGATGTTCTCGGACGTGGTCATGGACGTGAAAAAAGAGAAGTTCGAGCGCTTGCTGAGCGAAATGAAGGAGCAGAAGGGCGTCAAGGTCGATACCGATCTGACCGCCGCCGATCTGAAGGAACTGGTCAACATCTTCAAGGCGCTCTATGAAGAGGAGAAGGGCGAGCCCTTCCCGCAAAATCCCAGGGCGCAGCTGTTTGAGGCGATCAAGGCCGTGTTCCGCAGCTGGGACAACGACCGCGCCAGCTACTATCGCCGCATGAATGACATCCCCTACGAGTGGGGCACCGCCGTGAACGTGCAGAGCATGGTGTTCGGCAACATGGGCGATACCTCCGGCACCGGCGTGGCATTCACCCGCAATCCCTCTACCGGCGAAAGAAAACTGTACGGCGAATATCTGATCAACGCGCAGGGCGAGGACGTCGTGGCCGGCGTCAGAACCCCGCAGCAGATCGAGACGCTCGAGCAGGTCATGCCGGACGTGTATAAGCAATTCATCGACATCGCGACCCGGCTTGAGACCCATTATCGCGATATGCAGGACATGGAATATACCATCGAGCGCGGCAAGCTGTACATGCTGCAGACCAGAAACGGCAAGCGTACCGCCGCCGCGGCACTGAAAATCGCGGTGGATCTGGTGAACGAAGGCATGCTGACCCGCGAAGAGGCCCTGATGAAGGTGGAGCCCAGGCAGCTGGACGCGCTGCTGCATCCGCAGTTTGATACCGCTGCCTTGAACGCTGCCGAACCTGTCGGCAAGGGGCTCCCCGCATCGCCGGGCGCTGCCTGCGGTCAGGTCTATTTCCACGCGAATGAGGCAGTTGCTGCCGCCATGAAGCACGGCCAGAAGGTGGTGCTGGTGCGCATGGAGACCTCACCCGAGGACATCGAGGGCATGAACCACGCCGAGGGCATTCTGACCGGGCGCGGCGGCATGACCAGCCACGCCGCGGTGGTCGCGCGCGGCATGGGCACCTGCTGCGTGGCGGGCTGCTCCGAAGCCAAGATCGACGAGCGCCATAAGACATTGGAGTTGGGCGGCAAGCTGTTCAAAGAGGGCGATTTCATCTCGCTGGACGGCACCACCGGCAACATCTATGAGGGCGTGATCAAGACGGTGGACGCAGACGTCTCCTCCGGTGATTTCGCCACCATCATGAGTTGGGCGGACGACGTGCGCCGCCTGAAGATCCGCACCAATGCGGACAATCCGAACGATGCCGCTGTGGCCGTGAAGTTCGGCGCGGAGGGCATCGGCCTGACGCGCACCGAGCACATGTTCTTTGCAGGCGACCGCATCTCGGCCGTGCGCGAGATGATCTTGGCCGAGACAGAATCACAGCGCCGCATCGCACTGGAAAAGATCCTGCCCATGCAGAAGAGCGATTTCAAGGGCATCTATGAGGTGATGGGCGCACGCCCGGTCACCATCCGCTATCTGGATCCGCCGCTACATGAGTTCCTACCCACCGAGAAGATGGTGGACGAGATCCAAAAGATCGCCAAGGAACTGGGCACTACCGTGGACGCGGTGAAGGCCAAGATCGAGGAGCTGCACGAAGTGAACCCCATGCTGGGGCATCGCGGCGTGCGCCTATCCATCACCTATCCCGAGATCGCCGAGATGCAGACCCGCGCCGTGATCGAGGCCGCCATCGAAGTGACCCAGGAGAAGGGCTTCATCATCCATCCCGAGATCATGATCCCGCTGGTGGGCGATGTGAAGGAACTGGCGTTTGTGCGCAGGGTGGTCGTGGAGACCGCCGAGCGCGTCATGAAGGAGAAGGGCGTGAAGCTCAATTACATGGTGGGCACCATGATTGAGATCCCGCGCGCCGCCTTGACCGCCGAGCAGATCGCCACCGAGGCCGAGTTCTTCAGCTTCGGCACCAACGATCTGACCCAGATGACCTATGGCTTCTCGCGCGATGACGCGGGCAAGTTCCTGGATAGCTATTACGACCATAAGATCTTCGACTATGATCCCTTCGCGCATCTGGATCAGGTGGGCGTTGGCAAGCTGATGGAACTAGCCGTTCAGCTGGGTCAGAAGACCCGCCCCGAGATCAAGCTGGGCATCTGCGGCGAGCACGGCGGGGATCAATCCTCGGTCATGTTCTGCCACAAGATCGGGCTGCACTATGTGAGCTGCTCGCCGTTCCGCGTGCCGATCGCGCGCCTGGCGGCAGCACATGCCTCGATTCTGGAGAAACAAGGACAGCTATAACACGGCCTCGTTGAAGCAATAAAAGGTGTGAACCAAACGGTTCGCACCTTTTTGCTGTTCTCCTCGAATGGGAACGTTGCACGATTTCTTGTTTCACTTCACGCCCAGAGTTTGTTAACAGTCTGAGATGCCAATGCACCCTTTGCTGCGCCATTATTCATCCAGTACTGATACGTTCTCGCGGCCAAACAGGTCGTAGGCCTGTTGCAGGGATTGCTGCGCGGGCGGGCGAGCAGGTTTCGGTTGGCTCTCCCCCTCTGCCACGATCTGCGCATGCATTGGGCGGCCATATGCCTCGGCCATCTGCTGCTCGATCAACTGCCGCTTGCTATCCTGCTGAAGCAGCATCAAAAACATGTTCCATTTCTTTGGCACAGCCAGCTGCACGATGTCCCCATCCTCGCCCAAATATTTCAGGTTGGAC
>JAJDGF010000149.1 GCA_030265545.1 Eubacteriales bacterium OttesenSCG-928-N13 | reverse complement strand
ACGTCAACAACTCCGCCCCAAATTGTTATGTTGTAGCCGTCATCTAAGAAAACCTTTCCGTGACTGTTTCCCTTGTCTGTTTTCATGGAAGCAAAGTTGCCCTTGAAATCTCTAACATATACATCAGGGTACTTATCTTGATTTTGGCATCTTGCTTCAAGTGCTGGCCTGTTAACTCGTCCGTGTTCATTCAACAATTGGAAATACGCTCTTATGATTTTGTGGTTGTTTTGGTCTGGGCTTGCCGCCCATTTGGGGATTTTTCCATTTGCTTTCCCATCGCTAAACGCTGTGTCTGTTTTCGCCAATGTGCGCTGTGGAGAGTCCGATTTTATGCGGTATGTAGTGGCAGGCGCTTGCGAGAACATTTGATACATCTGAATACTGCGCAAAAACAACTCTGATGTATCGGCAACCTTTGTCGCTTTTGAAACAACAGGCTGCATAATTTCAGTGGAAAAGGATTCATTGCAATACAACAAAACCGAGTATTCTAATCCGAGGTTCTTGACGAGATTCGTCAGTTCTTCAAACATTGGCACTAATTCTTTTTCAATGGAAGGATTGATTTTCGGTGATGCGAAAATGACTTCACCCGTTGCCATGCTGAAAAATCCCAGTAGACATAGAATTGTCCGTATGCATTTCAGAATAACCTTATTTACCGTTTTTTCTTTGTCGCCGTAATTTATACCACCGCCATGATATGCTACATCAACGGCAAAAATACTCTGCGCAGATTCGGAAAAAGCAATGCCGATAACATCAATTTCGGCTTGCTTTAGTAGCTGCTCCAATGAGCATCCTTTAAAAACATCGTAGCCGTATTTCTCCTTGTAGTAAAGATGGAATTTCTCGAAAATTACTTGTAATTCATCGTAATTGTCAATATCCCAATATTGAGATGGCTTCCAGTTTAGTTGCGCTATCTGGCATAACTTTTCGTGTCGAAGCCATGAGTAGATTAGTGATTCACCTGTTTCAATCTTCACGCTATCCCTCCAACTGATATTTCTTTACACAACCCGAAATGGATAGACGGAAAGGCGGCGCAGTTATGCGGCGGCTTCTCCGGCTGTCCATAGTCCGCCCGCAGGCGGCGCATCCCCCGCGGGAGCGCCCACGGCACTTTGCCCGCGAAGCGGGAAAGTGTCATAGTGGGTTACATACTTTGAAAAAGAATGTAAAGCGTTCCCCGCCCTGCTACTCGTAGCGCTCCAAATCTGCAAAGAAATCTTGGATTGGCGTGTCGTACAGTTCCGCCAGCGCAAGCAGGACGCTTACCCTGATATTGTATTGTCCAAGTTCCATCTGCGATATGATTTCACGGATAATATCCAGCCCCATAGTCTGTAATTTAGCGGCAACAGCCTCTTGCGACATCCCCGCTTTGTTCCTATATTTCTTGAGATTTGCACCAATAGAAATATCTTGTTTTAGCCGATAAGCCATTATATCACGTCTTTTCTGTAATGTATAGGTTCCACTTGATTATCCCATGTTTTCGTGCTAATATTGGAATGTATGCATTACAAAGAGGAGGTGCGAGCATGAAGCAATTTACAGTCGAGCTTGATGAAATGGTCTGCTGCTGGTTGGAACATATTTCAAAAGTAACCGGGGAAACGATTGAAAAAATTATCTCCAACGGCATCTATCATCAAGTGACTATGCTGGAGGATGATGCGGTTAAGATGTTTACTTACAGCGAACGGCAATGAAAACTGAACACAAAAGCAAAGCCTTGAAACGGCAAGTCGACACCGTTTCAAGGCTTTTTTACATAGATTTTCGGAAATATTATGCAGGGGCGCGGCGTGGTCTGCGCCCTAATTTTTTTGGAGGTAATCACATGGAAAAAACTGAATCATTGAAGCTGATTCACATGAACGAAGTGGAGGCCACCACGATTGATTGGCTGTGGTATCCGTATATCCCATTCGGAAAAATCACGGTCATTCAAGGCGACCCCGGTGATGGAAAAACAACGGTTGTATTGGCAATCGCCGCCGCTATTACAACAGGCGCGACCTTGCCGGAGAGCAAGACCGCAGCCGAACCCATGAGCGTTATTTTTCAGACCGCCGAGGACGGCTTAGGTGATACGGTAAAACCCCGCCTTGTTCAGTCCGGCGCGGATTGTGAGCGCGTGATTGTCATTGACGAGAGCGAAAAGGAGCTGTCGCTTTCCGATGTTGCGCTTGAACGAATGGCATATATCTGCGATTGACTGAGCGATGGGTGATCGCTCGCGCATTCGGCGCTGACAAAACCCCACACCTCATTTTGCAGCAAGAGAGGGACGGCGACGAAGTATTTGACGTTTATGGCGTCAAAGAACTTCCGCTCATTGATCGGTATGTTCTCATCACTCATCTCAATCACACGATTGTTCATGATCGCCCGCTGCACAACCGGCATGTTTTTGAAATCGCCCATTCGGGTCTCCATCAGCGGCGCCCCGTGCTCGACACCGTATACCAGCTTGTATGTCATCTCATTGCCCGTATTGATGTTTTGCCAGATATATAGCCCATCCACGTCGATCAGATCGGCCATGTTCAGCATGGATTTCATGATTTCGGGCTCAAAGTGTTCCTCATCGGCGGCCGACAGATGTGAAATGCTCTCATTCACGCTCTCAATCAGCTGTGAGCGCTCATTCAACTGGTTTTCGATGTACACGCTTTCGCGCAGGTCGCGCGAATAGGCAAGCGTTCGATATTGCTCGCCCTCTCCGCTCGCGACCAGCGTGGTCTCCACCGGAATTTCCTCGCCATCTCCGGCCAGATACAGCCATTCAAAGCGCTCCCAGCCCGTCTCTCTGACCATCTTGAGATATTTGGCCGCCAGAACATCGCTGCGTTGCCCGCCCGGCGGGTCATACCATGAGAGCCGTTTTTTCATTTCGGAAAGACTATGATTGCTGATTTTCATAAAGTCGACAATTCTCCTCTCGGGCTAGTCATTGTGGTACAACATTCGAATACCCATTTATTCGCGCAATCGAGCGTCAATTGTCATAGAATAACACATGATATAACAAACTATTAATACAATTATATACCATGAGAAGGGAAGATGCAACCGTTTTCGATACAGAAATGTCCATATTTCGACAAATACTTCTCTTTCAATTTTGCCATGAACATGACCGATTGTTGTCGCTTCCAAATCATGATTCATAGGGTATGACCGGGATCAAACACGGGAAACCCAGATAATTAGAAAGAATCCCGCCCCCAT
>JAJDGF010000014.1 GCA_030265545.1 Eubacteriales bacterium OttesenSCG-928-N13 | reverse complement strand
ACGACCGTCAACACGCGGAGAACCGCTTGAGCTTTTGCTCAAGCGGTTCTTTGTATTATTTTAGGACGACGTTTTCTTCGCCCAGAAGCTCGCACAATGATTGATATGCAAAGTCATCATTCACGCGCAAGTTGTGGGGTGCATTCAGATAGCGCTTCTCGTCCGCCAGATAGAACTTGACCGGGATGCGACCGGGGGTGTGCATCAGCAATATCGCCACCTGCTCTCGATCGGGCAGGCCGGGAATGCGCAGATACAGCTTGCGCTTCTCGGGCGGCAGGCTGCGCTCAGCGGTAAAGGGCACGCGGCCGCGGATGCATTCGGGCAGATCCGATTCATCCGGCTCGGATGACTGCGGTATCGCGATGTCTTCCATGGGCGGCGCATGGCCATACTCCTGCTCGGGCGGCGGGGCATAGTCCATGTCCATATCGGACGGTGGCGCACCATATTCATGCCCCATGTCTGGCGGGGCGACAAGCCCATGATCCGTTGCAGATGGTTCGGAAGGGGCCGATCCATTGGCTTGCCCGACCAGCGGCCGCACGCGATCCATCAGAAGCTTTGGCTCCTCCTCATCGCTCACGGACAGCTTGCCCTCCAATATCACCAGCGTATCGGGCATCAGCCGATCGCCTTCCCGCTCAAATACGCGTGGGAACACCAGCGCCTCAATCGTGCCATACAGATCTTCCAACTGAACAAACGCCATCATGCCACCCCTTTTGGTGGCTTTGGTGCGGCGGGAGGTCAGGATGCCGCCCATACGCACCTGCTTGCCGTCCAATGCATTCAGCTCATTTGGGTGTTCCTCGATCCATGTGCTCAGCGCGCGGGTGCTCATCTTAAGCTGGGATAGCTGCTCCCTATACTCGTCCAGCGGATGTCCGGTGATGAACACGCCGGTCATCTCCTTTTCCATGGACAGCTTCTCGCGATGGGTAAAATCCCGGATCTCGGGCAGCTGGGTCATGGGCGGCTCAATCTGCGCGTCCATCAGATCGCCAAACAACGACACTTGACCATCCACCAGTCCCTTTTTGCCCTTGGCGGCGCCGTCGATGGCGCGCTCATACACGGCCAATTTCTGTGCGCGGTTGCCGGGCAGGGCATCAAATGCTCCCGCCTTGATCAGGCATTCCATCGCCTTTTTGTTCACCGAGCCGCCCTCAATGCGGGACGCAAAGTCAAACACGTCGCGATAGGGGCTGCCCTCGCGCGCGCGGATGATTTCGGCGATGGCGCTGTGGCCTACATTCTTCACCGCGCCCAGACCGAAGCGGATGGCGCTCTGGCCAGACGATCGATCCACCGAGAAGCGATCCAAACTCACATTCACATCGGGCGGCAGCACTTGGATGTCCCGCTTGGTGCAATATTGGATGTAATAGGCCACCTTTTCGGTGTTGCCGGTGACCGAGTTCATCATGGCGGCCATGAATTCCACCGGATGATGCACCTTGAGCCAGGCGGTCTGAACGGCCACCACGCCATAGGCCGCGGCGTGCGATTTGTTGAATGCATAGCTGGCGAACGCGGTCATCTCGTCGAACAGCCGTTCTGCCGCGTCCTGCGGCACGCCCTTGCGCACCGCACCGGGCACCTCGATGTTGCCTTGCTCGTCCAGCTTGCCATGGATGAAATATTCCTTCTCCTGCGCCATCACGTCATGCTTCTTCTTGGACATGGCGCGGCGAACCAGATCGCTCCTGCCCATCGAATAGCCGGCCAAGTCGCGCACGATCTGCATGACCTGCTCCTGATATACCATGCAGCCGTAGGTCACATCCAATATCGGCTTGAGAGATTGGTGCAGGTATCGCACGGTCTGCGGGTTGTGTTTGCCCGCCACATAGCGCGGTATGGACTCCATCGGCCCCGGGCGATAAAGGGAGATGGCGGCGATGATGTCCTCGAAATTCTCGGGGCGCATGTTGGTCAAGAACGATCGCATGCCGCCCGATTCCAGCTGAAATATGCCGTCTGTGTCGCCGGAGGAGATCATCTGATACACCAGCGGATCATCCAGCGGGATGTCCTCGGGTACCATATGCGGACCGCCGCCCTCCTCAATCATGATCAGGCTGTCGCCGATCACGGTCAGGGTGCGCAGCCCCAGAAAGTCCATCTTGAGCAGTCCCAGCGATTCCAGTATGCCCATGGGGAACTGGGTGGTGATCACATCGTCGTTGGTCTGTAGCGGCACATAATCGCTGACCGGTTTGCCTGTGATCAGCACGCCCGCCGCATGGGTGGAGGCGTGGCGGGGCATGCCCTCCAGCTTGCGGGCGGTGTCAATGAGGCGCTTGGTGCGCTCGTCCTCCTCATAGCGGGTGAGCAGCTGCTTGTTTTGCTTGAGCGCCTTTTCGAGCGTCATGTTCAGGTCGTTTGGGATCATCTTGGATATCTCGTCCACCTCTTGGTAGCTCATATCCAGCACGCGTCCCACGTCCCGCACGGCGGCCTTGGCGGCCATGGTGCCGAACGTGATGATCTGCGCCACGTGATCCACGCCGTATTTCTGCGCCACATAATCGATCACCTCGCCGCGGCGCTCGTAATCGAAATCGATGTCCAGATCGGGCATGGAGATGCGCTCCGGGTTCAGGAATCGCTCAAACAGCAGATTGTATTTGAGCGGATCCACCGTTGTGATATTCAAGGTATAGGCCACGATCGATCCCGCGCCGCTGCCGCGACCGGGACCGACCAAAATGCCGTTGTCCTTGGCATATTTGATGAAATCCCACACGATCAGGAAATAGTCCACAAAGCCCATCGACTGGATGACCGACAGTTCAAAATCGAGCCTCTCAACGGCATCCGCGCGATCGGCGCCATATTTATCTGTAAGCCCCTGACGGCAAAGCTCGGTCAGCAGCTCGCCCGCGTCCTTCCCGTCCGGCAGAGGATATTGCGGCAGATGGCGGGAGCTGAAATCGAAATCCACCTGGCAGCGATCGGCGATCCTTTGGGTGTTTTCGAGCGCGTCCTCCAGCCCGGGGAAGGTGCGCCTCATCTCGTCCTCGGACTTGACAAATAGCTGGTCGGTCTCCATCCGCATGCGGGATTCATCGGCCAGTGTCTTGCCGGTCTGGATGCACATCAGCACCTCTTGCGATTCGGCGTCCTGCTTGTCGATGTAGTGGCAATCGTTGGTCAGCACCAGCGGGATGTCCATCGAGCGCGCCAGCTTGATCAGGGGGGACAGCACCTGCTTTTGCTCGGCCAGCCCGTGATCCATCAGCTCGATGTAATAATTGTCCCGCCCGAAGATGCTGAGATGGCGCTCCACCATGGCGCGCGCATCCTTCTCGCGACCATCCAGTAGCAGCTGCGGGATGATGCCCGACAGGCAGGCGGACAGCGCGATCAAGCCTTCAGAATGCATCTCTAGCAGCTTGTAATCGATGCGCGGCTTGTAATAGAACCCGCGCGTGAAGCCCTCGGAGACCAGCTTGATCAGGTTGTGATAGCCGGTATCATTCTCGCACAGCAAAATCAGATGGTTGTAATCGCGTCCGGCGGAGTGCTTGTCGTCCATGTCCTCGCACACATAGACCTCGCACCCGATCACCGGGTGGATGCCCTTCTTTTTGGCGGCCTGATAGAAGTCCACCACGCCATACATCGCGCCGTGGTCGGTGATGGCGCAGGCAGTCTGCCCCATCGCGGACAGCTTGTCCATCAGCCGATCGATGCGGCAGGCGCCGTCCAGCAGGCTATATTGTGTGTGCAAGTGCAAGTGAGCAAACATAAAATACTCCTCTAGTGTAACGACATTTCCATGTTATTCGATCGAAGTCACCTGATAGCCGGCGTCCTCGACCTGTTGGCGCAGCGTTTCATCGCTGATCTCGCCTGAGAGGGAGACGTCTGCGCCCTGAAGATCGATCGCGTTCACGGTCAGCCCGGGCAGCTTCTCTAGCGCCTTTTGCACCCTGGCGGTGCAGTGGTTGCAGCTCATGCCCTCGATTGAAATGCGCTTATCCATCATGATGTCCTCCTTATAATAAACAGCCAAATTCCTCCCTATATTATACCACATCGCCCGTGTATTTGGTGGTTCGCGCCCTGTTTTAACGCAAACTTCCGTTGTCCATGCCTCTGAACGATTGACATATCCACTGCGTGCGGGATACAATATACGTTGGTCTTATATTGATTTTGGGGAGGCTCTCCGATGTAGATGACAGACAGGGCACACAAATTATCATTCTGAGGAGGAGCATCCCATGGAGCATCCTGAACTTTCGCGAGAGGTGGCGCGCAGGCGCACCTTCGCCATCATATCCCATCCGGACGCGGGCAAAACCACGCTGACCGAGAAGCTGCTGCTGTACGGCGGGGCGATCCGCCAGGCGGGCTCGGTCAAGGCGCGCAAGGCCGCCAAATATGCCACGTCCGACTGGATGGAGATCGAAAAGCAGCGCGGCATCTCCGTCACGTCGAGCGCGATGATGTTTGACTTTGATGGCTACCGCATCAATATCCTGGACACCCCCGGACATCAGGACTTTTCCGAGGACACGTATCGCACGCTCGTCGCGACCGATAGCGCGGTCATGCTGATGGACTGCGCCAAGGGCGTGGAGGAACAGACCGTGAAGCTGTTCAAGGTCTGCCGACTGAGGAGCATCCCGATCTTCACGTTTGTGAACAAGCTGGATCGCGCGGGCAAGGATCCGTTTGAGCTGATGGAGGAGCTGGAGCAGGTGCTCGGCATCCGCAGTTGCCCAGTGAACTGGCCGATCGGCGTGCATGGCAGCGATTTCAAGGGCGTGTATCATCGCGATACGCGCAAGGTGGAGCTGTATCAGGGCGGCAATCACGGCCAGAGTCAGGTGGACGTTACCGAGATCGATCTGGACGATCCGTCGCTCGAGCAGGCCATCGGCAAGCCCTACTATGACAAGCTGATGGAGGACGTGGAGCTGCTGGATGTGGCAGGCGATCCGTTTGATCTTGATATGATCCTGTCCGGCCAGCTGACGCCCATGTTCTTCGGCTCAGCCAGCAACAATTTCGGCGTGGAACCATTCCTGAAACGGTTCCTCGAATATACCAAATCGCCCACGCCGCGCACCTCCGATCAGGGTATCATTGAGCCGACGGACGAAAAATTCACCGGCTTTGTGTTCAAGATTCAGGCCAATATGAACCCGGCGCACAGGGACAGGCTGGCATTCATGCGCATCTGCTCGGGCGTATTTGAAAAGGGGATGTCGGTCTGGCATTCCAGCAGCGGCAAGGACATCAAACTCGCGCAGCCGCAGCAGTTCATGGCGCAGGAGCATGAGACGGTGGATCTCGCCTATCCGGGCGACATCATCGGGCTGTTTGATCCGGGCATATTCCGGCTGGGCGATACGTTGTGCACGGGCGCGCCGGTTCGCTATTCGGGCATTCCGCTGTTCGCGCCCGAATTCTTCTGCCGCGTGAGCCCGCTCGATAGCATGAAGCGCAAGCAGTTCCTCAAGGGCGTGCAGCAGCTCTCGCAGGAGGGCGCGATTCAGACGTTCAAGCGTCCCAACATTGGGCGTGAGGAGATGATTGCGGGCGTGGTCGGCGTGCTGCAGATGGAGGTGCTGGAGCACCGCCTGAAGCAGGAATATGGCGTGGATCTGGTGCGCGAATCGCTGCCATTCCGCTATGTTCGCTGGGTGGATGCATCTCCCAAACCGCTTGAAAAGCTGCGCTTGACCAGCACCACCGCCATCGCGGAGGACAGCGCTCAGCGCCCGGTGCTGCTGTTTGAAAACGAGTGGAGCATCCGCTTGGCGCAGGAGAACAACGAGGGGCTGGTGCTCAAGGAGACCGCCGATCGACTGGAAGCCGACGCCATGATGTAATGGGCATGATTCGGGGCGATCTGACGCAGCCCGCCCCGATTGATATGATACATACCGAAAGATGAAACCCAAGCAAGAAGGAGTCTTAGCATTTGAATATTGTTCGAAGTGACCTCAGAAACATCGCGATCATCGCGCACGTTGACCATGGCAAGACCACCCTGGTGGATGAGATGCTCAAGCAGGGCGGCGTGTTCCGCGAGAACCAGCAGGTGGCCGAGCGCGTCATGGATTCCAACGATCTGGAGCGTGAGCGCGGCATCACCATCCTGGCCAAGAACACCGCTGTGCACTATAACGATGTGAAGATCAACATCGTGGACACCCCCGGCCATGCCGATTTCTCCGGCGAGGTGGAGCGCGTGCTGAAGATGGTTTCGGGCGTGGTGCTGCTGGTGGACTCGTTCGAAGGCCCCATGCCGCAGACCCGCTTTGTGACCAAGAAGGCGCTGGAGCTGAGTTTGCCCGTGATCATCGTGGTGAACAAGGTGGATCGCCCGGATGCGCGCTGCGCGGACGTTGTGGATGAGACGCTCGAGCTGCTGCTGGAGCTGGATGCCACCGATGAGCAGCTGGATAGCCCGGTGGTGTTCGCCTCCGGCCGCGAGGGCATCGCGAGCCTGGATTGGCGCAAGCCGGGGCTTGATCTGAGGCCGCTGTTTGATACGATCCTGCAGCACATCCCTGCGCCCGCGGGCGACCCGGATGACAAGCTGCAGCTGCTGGTTTCCACGATCGATTACAATGATTATATCGGCCGCGTGGGCATCGGGCTGGTGGAGCGGGGCAGGCTGAACGCGGGCCAGATGGCCGTTCGCTGCACCTATCACAGCGCGGGCGTGTCCGCACCCACCCGATTGGGCGGGCTGTTCCAGTTCGATGGGCTCAGGCGCGTGCCGTCCGAGGCGGCCAGCGTGGGCGATATCGTGGCCATCTCTGGGTTCGAGGATCTGGCGATCGGCGACACGATCTGTGAGCCGGGCTTTGCCGATCCGCTATCGTTTATCAAGATATCCGATCCCACCGTGTCCATGAACTTCTGCGTGAATGACAGCCCGTTCGCGGGCACCGAGGGACAGTACGTCACCTCCCGCCATCTGCGCGCGCGGCTGTTCAAGGAGACGCAGACCGATATGTCCCTGCGCGTGGAGGACACCGATACCACCGATGTGTTCAAGGTGTCCGGACGGGGCGAGCTGCATTTGAGCATCTTGATTGAGAACATGCGTCGCCAAGGCTATGAATTCCAGGTCACCAAGCCGAATGTGCTGTATCAGGAGATCGACGGCGAGCGCTGCGAGCCGATCGAGAAGCTGATCTGCGACGTGCCCAGTGCCTATGTGGGCGCGGTGATTGAGAAGCTGGGTCGCCGTCGCGGCACGCTGCTGGCGATGGGCGGGGACGACCGCATGAGGCTGGAGTTCACGATCCCCTCGCGCGGGCTGTTCGGCTATCGCAGTGAGTTTTTGACCGATACGCGCGGCGAGGGCGTGATGAACGCGATCTTCGATGGATATGAGCCGTACAAGGGTGATATTCCCACCCGCATCGCAGGCTCGCTGGTGGCGTTTGAGACGGGGGATACCACCGCCTATGCGCTGTTCGCGATCCAGGAGCGGGGCGAGCTGTTTGTGCTGCCGGGCACCAAGGTGTATTCGGGGATGCTGGTCGGGCGCAACGCGCGACCGGGCGATATCGATGTGAACGTGTGCAAGAAAAAGCACCTGACCTCCATGCGCAACTCGGCCGGCGCGGAGGAGGCGCTCAAGATCACCAACTATCATATCCCCACGATGGAGGAGGCGCTGGAGTTCATCGATGACGATGAATTGCTTGAGATCACGCCCAAGTCCTTCCGCATGAGGAAGCGTGAGCTGAACGCCGAAAGACGAAAGAAGTCGGCGGGCAAGAAATGACCCGATGTGAGAGTGCGATCCGACCGATGTGAGGAGTGCATCCATGCGCGTGACCAGGCTGCAGCTGCACAACTATCGCAATTATACCCGGGCTGACATTGCGCCATGCCCGGGCATTACTGTGTTTCACGGCGACAACGCGCAGGGCAAGACCGCGTTGCTGGAGGCTGTGTATCTGTGCTGCATCGGGCGCGCGCACCGCACCAAGCATGACAAGGAACTGATCCGCTGGGGTGAGCAGCAGGCCCGCGTGCAGCTGGATGTGCTCAGGCAGGACGGCTCGCACGAGATCGATATTCTGCTCAGCAGCACCGCGCGCAAGCGGGTGAAGGTCAATGCAGCGCAGCTATCCCGTTCGGGCGAGCTGATGGGGCATGTGAATGGGGTATTGTTTTCGCCGGAGGATCTGGCGCTGGTGAAGGACGGCCCGGGTGCGCGCAGGCGGTTCATCGATATGGAGTTGAGCCAGATTCGCCCATCCTATTATTATGCATTGCAGCGATATCACCGCGCATTGACCCAGCGGGGCGCGCTGCTCAGGGAGGCGGGGATCAAGCCCGCGCTGCTGTCTTCAATTGATGATTGGGACGAGCAGCTGGCCATCGCGGGCGCGGAGATCATCGCGCAGCGGCGGCTGTTCCTGGGCAAGCTGGATCAGGTGGCGGGCGCGATCCATCGGGATATCTCGGGCGGCAGGGAGCAACTGAAGCTGCATTATGAGCAGTCTTTGCGTTCGGACGAGACGGACAATGGGCTGGTCGAGGCATTCCGCATGGCGCTGCTCGCGGCGCGTGAGGTGGATCTGCGGCGGCAAACCACCACCATTGGCCCGCATCGGGACGATCTGGGCATCGTGCTGAACGGCGTGGATGCGCGCGCCTACGGCAGCCAGGGGCAGCAGCGCACCTGTGCGCTGTCGCTCAAGCTGAGCGAGCTGCATGTGATGCATGAGGTCAGCGGCGAGTGGCCCGTGCTGATGCTGGATGATGTGATGAGCGAACTGGACCCGAGCCGCAGGCGACAGCTGTTTTCGATGCTGAGAGATGTACAGACGCTGGTCACCTGCACGGATACGTCCGATCTGGGCGGCGCACGGGTGGGCATGATGGTGCATGTGCACGACGGTGTGGCGACGACGGAAGAATGAATGCGAGCATCAACGGAGGATGAGTCATGGCGACGCTGCATCTGATGATTGGTCTGCCCTGCAGCGGCAAGACCACCTATGCAAGGAAGCTGGCCGAGAGCGCTGGTGCGCTGCTGCTGACCCCGGATGTGTGGCAGACGAGCTTGTTTGGGCAGGATCTGGATGATCCGGCGCATGATGAGCGGCATGATACAGTGGAGGCCATCATGTGGGATGTGGCCGAGAAGCTGCTGCCGCTGGGCACCAGCGTGATCCTCGATTTCGGCTGCTGGGCACGCGAGGAGCGGGACGATTTCCTCGATCGAGCAAAAAGGCTGGGTGCAGATTTCAAGCTGCACTATATGGACGTGCCCTATCCCGAGCTGTATCGTCGATTGGAGGCGCGGAATCGTGATTTGCCCGAGGGCGTGTTTCAGATCCCCAAAGAGATGATGGATGAATATGTCGCGATATTTCAACCGCCAGAACCGGATGAGCTGATATAATGGAGGGTTCTCACCCTCCATACCTCCCAGTCGAGTTTGTCAACAGTCTGAGCCTGCAAGCCCAATCATGGGGTTGCAGGCTCTTTTGTTTTGGGGTTATGCGTGGCGCGTACCGATGATTGGCGGTTTCGACATACGATCTATGCGTAGCTCGCGCCCAAATCGCGTGCTTGCTGCACAAAATCGGTCTTTTGCACATCTCCTACCTGATCCACGCCGCCCGCGAGCAGCATGCCCTTGTCCACCCAGCCCAGCTGGCTGTTGAAACTGTGGTACAGGTGCACCACTGATGCGAAGTTGTCGTCCCCCTCGGCACCCGCTGCGATCAGCATGAAGCAGTCCTTGGCGGGGATGGTGTATTCGCTCATCTCGAGCGGCGCGACCAGCCGATCAATCGCCGTCTTCAGCTGCGCGGAGAACGACCAGAAATACAGCGGCGAGGCCAGCACGACCGCATCCGCCTGGGCGAAGGCATCATATACCTTGCTCATCTCGTCTCGTTGTACGCAGGGGGTGCCCTTCTTGGCGCGACACTGATAGCAGCCCAGACAGGGGTTTATGTTCATCGTGCGCAGGTTCAAGTTGGTGACAGTGCGCCCGGCGCTCTGGGCGCCCTCGGCGAAGGCTGCGGCCAGCGTTTCGGTGTTGCCGTGTGCGCGCGGGCTGCCGTTCAGGATGAATATGCGCTTGCTCATGCGAAATTCCCTCCATTTTTTCGGTTGATGAGATCATTATACTGTGCTATAATCCATTTGTATAGTATGCACATTCATGTCAGATACTCACCCAAAGGAGAGTGTAACAATCATGGAAGATAGATATTGTTTCGCCGAAACGGACATCAAGGACACGGGCTTTGGCTACACGCTTTCGGTCATCAATGGCAAGTACAAGATGTCGATTCTGTACTGCCTGTACGGCTGCGGCATCAGGCGCTATGGGGAATTGAAGCGCTATCTGGGCGCGATCTCCCACAAGACGCTCAGCCTGATGCTCAAGGAGCTGGAGGCGGATGGACTCATCGTGCGCAAGGAGTATCCGCAGATCCCGCCCAAGGTGGAGTATCGCCTGTCCGCGCGCGGGGAATCGCTGATCCCGATCATGGATGCGATGTGCGAATGGGGAACTGAAAATCGAACGTGTTGACGGTCGCCAACACGCCCTCGTCGAAGCGCTTCGTCCTTCTCCTCGGATGGGAAACGCTTGCGAAGTAATATTTCACGGCCAGATACCCTGCAGGGAAGCGCTTGCTTGAAGCGCTCCTCACCGGCCAACCTGTCATCGGGCACGGTTTGATCATGGAGGGTCCTCGCCCGTCATGCCTCCCGAAAGGAGGCAGCAGACAGCAAAAAAACTGCCCGGAACCGCAGTGGTTTCGGGCAGTTGATGTTTTTCGGATTGATTAGTCAGCTGCGCTTGTGGAGGGCGTATTGGCGGATGTCTTGGCGGACGTGGAATTCATGGTGCTGCCGAAGTTCAACATCGGGATGCTGGTCTCACCGCCCATGTAGTTGGGCAGCTGGCCGTTCCATTTGTTGGCGTAGTAGTACTGCACCAGCTCGCTCGTGAGCGATTCGGACAGCTTCCGGTTCACCTCTGCTTCGCGCTCGCCGGCGAACTTGGCGCTCTCGGCCTGCACCTTGACCACTTCTGCTTCGGCTTCGGCGGCGATCACCTTGCGCTTGGCTTCGGCCTCGGCCTCCAGGATCTTCTGCTCCTGCTGGGTCTTGGCCTTCAGCTTTTGCTGCTCTGCAACCTGCTTTTCTTCAACAGCATTGGTGAATGCATCGGTGAAGTCAATGTCCTCTAGCGAAATGGAGTTGATGTTGATGCCGTAGCGGCTCATCTCGCTGCCCAGCACATCCAGGATCTGGCGCGACAGATTCTCGCGCTCTGCCACCAGGCGTTCTGCGGAATACTTGGAGAATACCGCCTTGATGTTTTCAAGTGAACGGGGCAGAATTAAGGTCTCGTAGTAGCCGGTGCCGATCTCCTTGTAGAGGGTCATGGCGGTTGGCTTGTCGATGTTGAAGTTGATCGATGCGGTGATCTCCACCTGCTGGATGTCGCTGCTGAATGCCTGCGTGGGGAAGGTGCGCTTCTGCTCGCGGTTGTCCATCAGCACGATGTTCTGGACGGGCAGCTTCAGATGGAAGCCTGCCTCCAGCGGCTTCTCCTCGACGCGACCGAAGGTGGTCACGATGCCGGTATAGCCGGCCGGGATGCGCGTGGTACAGCCAAAGTAAAACACCATCGCCAGGATGGCCAGCGCGACCAGAATCACGATCCATTTCGTCATTCCGTTGCCGGATTTGGTGGACTTTGAGGGTCTCATGTTGGTGACGTTGGGCATGCTCATGTATGTTCCTCCTTCAATGTTTGGGGGCATGTTGCTTGTTGATGGTATTATCATACCGCAAATCGGTGCGCTTGTCAGTAGCGAATGCCCTAAACATCGATATTTAAGCATAAATCCCACATTTTGACGTGTTTGCGCCATCATGTGGGATGTGTATATGCGGTTTTGGAGCAGGATCAGGCGGCGTTGTCCATGCGCAGCTGCGCCTCATCCATGGCGGTCTGGATCAGCTGCGTGGCCTCGCCGATGCGCGGGCCGGGGCGGCTGGTGATGTTGGCATCCACGCCATACACGCGGCCTTCCTTCACGGCGCGAAGCTCCTGATAGCCGGGCGTCGCGCACAGCTGCTGCTCGATCGAGCCATCGCCCATGTAATCGGATACGATGATCAGATCGGGGTCATTCGCCACCAGCTGCTCGATGGAGTATTGCGGCCAGGATACGGGCATATCGCCCGCCACGTTGGTGCCGCCGCACAGCTTGATCATGTCATCAATGAAGGTGCCCGGGCCGGCAGTATAATCGCCATACTCGCCAAACGACAGCGCGAAATACACCTTCAGGCCATCATGCTCAGCGGCGGCGGCGGACACCTCGGCGATGGCCGCCTCAATTGGCTGCACCACGCCCGCTGCATCTGTGCCCATCACCTGCGCGATCAGCTCGATCCCGGGGATTACGCCGCTCAGGGAGGTGGGATCGTTGCAAACCACCGTCAGCCCCAGCTCTTCCATCTTATCGATCGATTCCCGCTGCAGCGTGGTGGACGCAAAGACCACATCCGGATTCAGCGCCACCACCGATTCCACGTTGGGTGCATAGTAATCGCCCACGCGCTCCTTGTCCTGAAGAGCGTCCGCGGCCACGTCGCTCTGGTTGTCCACGCCCACAATACGATCAGAAAGCCCCAGCGCGCACAGGATCTCGGTATTCGCGGGGGTCAGGGATACGCAGGTCTCGGGGATGCTCTCAAATGATACTTCGCGCCCCAGCCCGTCCACCACCGCCGAGCCATCCGCAAACGCCGTCATGCTGCACACCAGCAGCGCCACCAACATAAGATACACCAGCTTCTTCATGAATTGTTCCTCCTGAAAATAGAATGGCCTCCTGCTTTCAAGTGAAGCGGGAGGCCATGCAAACATGCACGAACCCATCCTCCCCACCGGAGCACAGGGACAACACAGGTTCGGGCAGGTCTCCTGGCTTGGCTTCATCCCGCGCGTCGTCTTCCCGGTTGCCCAGTGACATGGTAACGCGCGATCCACCTTACAGTAGCGGGGGCTGCAACGGCATTGCACCGTTTTCCCTATTGTTCCGCGGTTGCGGAACCCGAATCTATATTCAATTGTCTGCGTGTTGACGGTTGTCAACATGCTCTCGCCGACTTGCAAGGCGCCGCATCTCAAATCTCTGATTTGAACCGTCGGTGGTCTGCCAAAGGCAGACTTGCGAACCTTTAGATACGCAATCTTCGCGCTGCTACGCCTGCACGCCGGCTCCTTGTCAAACGACAAAAACTCTCGTCTGAACCCTCAATCATAATATGATCAAGATGCTAGTTCTTTTCTTGTTCGATCTTTTTGATCAGCTCCACGTTCTTCATCTCGGTGGAGTTCAGCCAGCCATATTCGAAGCCCTCATCGCGGGTATACCACCACTTGTCTTCGAAGTAATCCCGATATTTTTTGGTCTCAAATGGGTAGCCATGGCGCGCCAGGATCTCGTTGCGCGCGTAGCCCAGCTTGGCCAGGCTGCACTTGCGCAGTTCGGACTTGGTCAGCAGCCGCGTGTCGCTGTCCTCGATCACATAGTCGTCCGAGTCATCATCGTCGTCATCGTCATCCTCGCTGCCCTGCTTCTCGGCCTCGATCTTCTTGATGGTCTCGACGTTGGTCATCTCGATGCTGCTCAGCCAGTCATACGCAAAATTGTTGTCGCGATAGTACCAATCCTGGTTCTCAAAATAGTCGCGATAGGTCTCGGTCTTGAACGGGAACCCATGGCGCGCCAGGATTTCGTTGCGCGCATAGCCCAGCTCACTGAGCGAATAAACGCGCAGCTCGCTCTGGCTCAGCTTGCGCACATCGCTGTCATCGATGATGTAGTAATCGTCCGCCAGGGCGGCTGTGGGTAGCAGCATGCTGATCATCAGCAGCAGCGCGAGCAGTTTTCGTTTCATTTCGACATCCCCTTATTTGTCCACATTATGCCTATCTCGCGGGCGATCGTCCCGCGTTATCGATAAGACGCAACAGCCACCAAAAAAGTGCCAAAAACATATTACTTGCAAAACGAAAAATAAAATGCAAGAAAACTTGCAGAAAATGCAGACACATTCCGCCTCATCGAAAAGGGGGATGGGTGGATGTTGAGATGCCAAAACCAGGGAACCTGCACCCGACGAAACCGAATATTTGGTTAATTTCGTTAAAAAACACCCAATACAGCCAAAAATGAGGGCGACTGCACGTTGACAGCGCCAAAGAATGATGATATCATAGATAATTGCACAAGTATCGCTAAAATGGCGCAGAACGCCCTATTTTGTGATTTTCTTGCCCAAATGCCCTTGCTCGTTTGTGGTATTGTACACCATCGCGCGCCCGAGTGCAATAGGCAATTTCGCAAAAATTTTACGTGATTTGTGCACACGCCATATGTTCCGATGTGGAACATGGATAGCGACCATTGAAGGGGTGATTTCTCATGGAAAAAGTGCAGCGCATATGCAGCGAGCATGAGGTGCAAATGGGGAAACGAACCAGGATGTCGTTTTCTCGCATCAAGGAAACGTTGCCGGTGCCCGATCTGATTGAGATCCAGAAGAACTCATACCAGCACTTCCTCAAGTATGCCTTGAGAGAGGTGCTCAAGGACGTCTCGCCCATTACCGATTATAGCGAGAGCCTGATATTGGAGTTCATCGACTATTCGCTGGATGATGAACCCAAGTACAGCCAGGAAAAGTGCAAGGAGCGTGATAGCACCTATGCGGCGCCGCTCAAGGTGACCGTGCGCTTGACCAACACCGAAACGCATGAGATCAAGGAATCCGAGGTCTTCATGGGCGATTTCCCGCTCATGACCGATCATGGTACCTTCATCATCAATGGCGCCGAGCGCGTCATCGTCAGCCAGCTGGTTCGTTCGCCGGGCGTGTATTATGCCAAGACGATCGACAAGGCGGGCAACAACCTGTTCTCCTGCACCGTGATCCCAAATCGCGGCGCATGGATCGAATATGAGACCGACTCAAACGGCGTGCTGTATGCGCGCATTGACCGTGCCCGCAAGCTGCCCATCACGGTGCTGCTGCGTGCGCTCGGCTATGAAAATGACTCCACGCTGATCGAGATGTTTGGCGCGGATGAGCGCATGATGGCTACCTTGGCGCGCGATGCATCCAATGAGGATCGCTCCGAGCGCATCAAGACGCGTCGCGATCAGGCGCTGATTGAGATCTACAACAAGCTCAGGCCGGGCGAGCCGCCGTCTGTTGACTCGGCCACCAACCTGATCAATTCGCTGTTCTTCGATCCCAAACGCTATGACTTGGCGCGCGTGGGTCGCTATAAGTTCAATAAGAAGCTGGCCATTGCCAAGCGCATCGCGGGCTATGCCGCGGCCGATGACATCGTGCATCCCACAACGGGTGAAGTGCTGGTGTCCAAAGAGGCCGTGATTTCGCGCAATGAGGCGTGGGCGATCCAGGACGCGGGCATCAATGACGTGACCATCATCGTGGACGGCAATGAGCTCAAGGTGCTGGGCAATAACTTCGTGAAATTTGAAACCTACATGCGCGATACCGAGCCGGCGCTGCTGAAGCAATATGATGCAGAAGCGCTGCCGATCACGGAGCGCGTGCACTTGCCCACCTTGCTCGCGATCATCCAGCAGTGCAATGAGGACGGCCTGGATCTGATGCAGGCGCTCAATGAGAACCTGGGCAAGTTGGTTCCGAAATACATCCTGGTGGACGACATCGTCGCCAGCGCCAGCTATCAGGTGGGTCTGTTCCACGGCGTGGGAGAGATCGACGACATCGATCATTTGGGCAACCGCCGCCTGCGCAGCGTGGGTGAGCTGCTGCAAAACCAGATCCGCGTGGGTCTGAGCCGCCTGGAGCGCGTGGTCAAGGAGCGCATGGCCATTCAGGATCTGGACAAGGTCAGGCCGCAGGATCTGATCAACATCCGTCCGGTCAGCGCCGCGATCAAGGAGTTCTTCGGCTCCTCGCAGCTGTCCCAGTTCATGGATCAGCCGAACCCGCTGGCAGAATTGACGCACAAGCGCCGCCTGTCCGCCCTGGGTCCGGGTGGTTTGAATCGTGAGCGCGCCAGCTTCGCTGTCCGCGACGTGCATTATTCGCACTATGGCCGCATCTGCCCCATTGAGACGCCTGAAGGACCGAACATCGGCCTGATCGGCTCGCTGGCCACCTATGCGCGCGTGAATGAATATGGCTTCATGGAGGCGCCCTATCGTCATATCGACCCACAAACCCATCGCGTCACCGACGAGATCGTGTACATGACCGCCGATGAGGAGGATCAGTTCGTCATCGCGCAGGCCAATGAGATGCTGGACGACGAGGGCAATTTCATCAACGAGCGCGTCACCGTGCGCCGCCGCGAGGAGATCATCGAGGTGGATCGCAATGATGTGGATTACATCGATGTGAGCCCGCGCCAGCTGATCTCGGTCGCCACGGGCATGATCCCGTTCCTGGAGAACGATGACGCCAACCGCGCGCTGATGGGTTCCAACATGCAGCGCCAGGCCGTGCCGCTGCTGATTCCGGAGGCGCCCATCGTGGGCACGGGCATCGAGTACAAGGCCGCCTGCGATTCGGGCGTTGTGACGCTTGCAAAGACCGAAGGCAAGGTCACGACCGTGACCGCCGATGGCATTGATATCAAGGGGGATGATGGCGAGAATCGCCACTATCGCCTGAGCAAATTCGCCCGCAGCAACCAGGGCACCTGCATCAACCAGCACCCGATCGTCGCGGAAGGCGAGTGGGTGACGGCCGGTCAGGTGATCGCGGATGGCCCCTCCACCGACGAGGGCGAGATCGCGCTGGGTCGCAATGTGCTGATCGGGTTCATGACCTGGGAAGGTTACAACTACGAGGACGCCATCTTGATCAGCGAGCGGCTGGTCAAGGACGACGTATATACCTCGATCCATATCGAAGAGTACGAGTCCGAAGCGCGCGATACCAAGCTGGGGCCGGAGGAGATCACGCGTGATATCCCGGGCGTTGGTGAGGATGCACTGCGCGATCTGGACGAGCGCGGCATCATCCGCATCGGTGCGGAAGTGCGTGCCAATGACATTCTGGTCGGCAAGGTGACCCCCAAGGGCGAAACCGAGCTGACCGCCGAGGAGCGCCTGCTGCGCGCCATCTTTGGCGACAAGGCGCGCGAGGTGCGCGATACCTCGCTGCGTTTGCCGCATGGTGAATTCGGCATCGTGGTGGATGTGAAGGTGTTCACCCGCGAAAACAAAGACGAGCTTTCGCCCGGCGTGAATCAGATGGTGCGCGTGTACATCGCGCAGAAGAGAAAGATCTCCGTCGGCGATAAGATGGCCGGTCGCCACGGCAACAAGGGCGTCGTGTCCCGCATCCTGCCGGAGGAGGACATGCCGTTCCTGCCGGATGGCACGCCGCTTGACATTGTGCTGAACCCGCTGGGCGTGCCCAGCCGTATGAACATCGGTCAGGTGCTGGAGGTCCATCTGGGTCTCGCGGCGCGCGCACTCGGCTGGCATGTGGCCACCCCGGTGTTCGATGGCGCGAGTGAGATTGACATCATGAAGTGCCTGGAGGCCGCCGGCAATTCCCACAAGGAGGACGAGCTGCTGCTGAAAAACGGCAAGCCCGCCATCCAGTTTGGCAAGTGCGGCATCAACGCGGACGGCAAGCTGAAGGTGTACGACGGTCGCACGGGCGATCCGTTCGATAACCCCGTCACCGTGGGCTACATGTACATGCTCAAGCTGCATCACTTGGTCGACGACAAGATCCACGCCCGCTCCACCGGTCCCTACTCGCTCGTTACCCAGCAACCGCTGGGCGGCAAGGCGCAGTTCGGCGGCCAGCGTTTCGGCGAGATGGAAGTGTGGGCGCTCGAGGCCTACGGCGCATCCCACGTGCTGCAGGAGATCCTGACGGTGAAATCGGATGACGTGGTGGGTCGCGTCAAGACCTATGAGGCGATCGTCAAGGGCGAGAACATTCCCGAGCCGGGCGTGCCTGAGTCCTTCAAAGTGCTCATCAAGGAGCTGCAATCGCTGTCGCTGGATATCAAGGTGCTCAGCGAGGACAAACAGGTCATTGAGATCAAGGAGCTGGATGACGAGCCGAACCAGCCGGAGATCGAGCTGAAGGACGATATCTCCATCAACCTGGACGAGACGTTCGAGGACGAGACGGTGGATGCCGAGAACTTTGACTTCGACGATCTGTCGCTGGATGATGACCTGCTCGATGACGATTTTTAATCGGCCGAGCCGCTGTGATATTTGCTTGACGGACTGAACCATAGAGGGGAGCGTATTGCTTTGTTTGAATTGACGAACCTCGATTCCATACAAATTGGACTGGCGTCGCCGGAGATGATCCGCGGCTGGTCTCACGGTGAGGTCGAAAAGGCCGAAACCATCAACTATCGCACGCTGAAACCGGAGCGTGATGGACTATTCTGCGAGCGCATTTTCGGGCCCACCAAGGACTGGGAATGCAACTGCGGCAAGTACAAGCGCACCCGCTTCAAGGGCGTGATCTGCGATAAGTGCGGCGTGGAAGTGACCAAGGCCAAGGTGCGCCGTGAGCGCATGGGCCATATCGAATTGGCCGCGCCCGTCAGCCATATCTGGTATTTCAAGGGAATTCCCAGCCGCATGGGCATGCTGCTGAATATCTCGCCCCGCGCGCTGGAGCAGGTATTGTATTTTGCCAGCTATGTGGTGCTCGATCCGGGCGAGACCGGGCTTGAGAAGCATCAGCTGCTGTATGAAGCCGAATATCAGCGCAAGCTGGCCGATTTTGGGCCGGATGCGTTCCGCGTGGGCATCGGTGCAGAAGCCGTGCGCGAGATGCTGTGCGATCTGGATCTGGAAGCGCTCTCCGTGGAGCTGCGCGAGGAGATCAGCAAGCTCATCAAGAAGGAAACCGGCCGCGAGACCGAAGGCCAGAAGCGCACGCGCATCGTGAAGCGCCTGGAGGTGGTTGAGGCCTTCCGCACCAGCGGCAACAAGCCCGAATGGATGATCCTGGACGTGGTGCCGGTCATCCCGCCCGAGCTGCGCCCGATGGTGCAGCTGGACGGCGGCCGCTTCGCTACCGCCGATTTGAACGATCTGTATCGCCGCGTGATCAACCGCAACAACCGACTCAAGCGCATGCTGGAGATGGGCGCGCCCGACATCATCGTGCGCAACGAAAAGCGCATGCTGCAAGAGGCCGTGGATGCGCTGATCGACAACGGCAGGCGTGGCCGCGCCGTGACCGGTGCGGGCGGACGCCAGCTGAAGAGCCTGTCCGATCTGCTGCGCGGCAAGCAGGGGCGTTTCCGCCAGAACTTGCTGGGCAAGCGCGTCGACTATTCTGGCCGCTCGGTCATCGTGGTTGGCCCGAACCTGCAGCTGTATCAGTGCGGTCTGCCCAAGGAGATGGCGCTGGAGCTGTTCAAGCCGTTCGTCATCGAACGCCTGGTGAACCAGGGCTCGGCCGTCAATGTCAAGACCGCCAAGCGCGCCGTGGAGCGCCTCAAGCCGGAGGTGTGGGACGTGTTGGAGGAGGTCATCCGTGACCATCCGGTCATGCTGAACCGCGCCCCCACGCTGCATAGGCTGGGCATCCAGGCATTTGAGCCGGTGCTGGTCGAGGGCAAAGCGCTGAAGGTGCACCCGCTGGTTTGTACCGCATTCAACGCCGACTTCGACGGAGACCAGATGGCCGTTCACGTACCGCTTTCTATGGAAGCGCAATCGGAAGCACGCTTCCTGATGCTGAGCGCCAACAACATCCTCAAGCCGCAGGACGGCAAGCCGGTCGTGTCGCCCACGCAGGACATGGTCATGGGCTGCTATTACCTGACTCAGGTGCGAAAGGGCGCCATCGGCGAGAATAAGATCTTCACCGATGTGGACGAGGCGCTGATGGCCTATCAAGCGGGCGAGCTCTCGCTGCAGGCCGTGTGCAATGTCCGCATGAAAAAGACCATCGATGGCCAGGTGCAGCAGCGCATCATCAAGACAACCATCGGTCGCATCATCTTCAACGATGCCATCCCGCAGGATATGGGCATGACCAGCCGCGACAGCCTGGACGATATGTTCAAGCTGGAAGTGGATATGGTCGTGGACAAGAAGATGCTGGGCAAGATCGTTGACAACTGCTATCGCACGCATGGCGTAACCGTTACCGCGCAGATGCTGGATCGGATCAAGGCGCTGGGCTTTAAGTATTCCACGCGCGGCGCAGTCACCGTGTCGGTCGCGGACATCATCGTGCCCGCAAAGAAGAAAGAGATCCTGGACAGCGCCGAGGAGCAGGTGCATCGCATTGAGCGCGAGTTCAAGCGCGGCCTGCTGTCCGAGAATGAGCGCTACATGTCCGTTACAAGCATTTGGGAAACTGCCACCAACGATGTCACCAAAGAGGTGATGGCGTCGCTGGACGAGTTCAACCCGATCAACATGATGGCGCAGTCGGGTGCCCGCGGTTCTGTCAACCAGATCCGCCAGCTGGCCGGCATGCGCGGTCTGATGGCATCCCCCTCCGGCAAGATCATCGAGCTGCCCATCCGCGCCAATTTCCGCGAGGGCCTCACGGTGCTGGAGTTCTTCCTCTCCTCGCACGGTTCCAGAAAATCGCTGGCTGATACCGCGCTTCGTACCGCCGATTCGGGCTATATGACCCGCCGTCTGGTGGATGTGGCGCAGGACATCATCGTGCGTGAGGTGGACTGCTTTGAATCGCGCAATGAGCGCGTGCGCGGCCTGCTTGTGAACGACATCATGGCCGATGGCGAGCAGATCGAATCGCTGCATGACCGCATCCGCGGGCGCGTTTCGGCCGAGGACGTGACCGATCCCAAGACGGGCGAGGTGCTGGTGCACCTGAACGAACTGATCACCCACGAGATCGCCGAGAAGATCGTGGGCGCGGGCATCACCGAGATGATGGTTCGTTCGGTGCTGACCTGCCGTGATGAGCACGGCGTGTGTGCGCGCTGCTATGGCGCGAACATGGCCAACGGCAAGCTGGTGGACGTGGGCGAAGCGGTGGGCATCATCGCGGCGCAGTCGATCGGCGAGCCGGGCACCCAGCTCACGATGCGTACCTTCCATACCGGCGGCGTGGCCACCGGCGAGGACATCACCCAGGGTCTGCCCCGCGTGGAGGAGCTGTTTGAGGCCAGAAAGCCCAAGCGTGAAGCCACCTTGTCTGAGATCTCGGGCGTCATCTCCATGGGTACCGACAGCAAGAAGCGTCGCGAGATCGTGATCACTTCGGACGATCACGAGGTCAAGAAATATTCCGTCAACTATGGCTCCAAGATCAAGGTCAACGAGGGCGACCACGTGGAAGCCGGCGAGGAGCTGATCGAGGGCTCGATCAATCCGCATGACCTGCTCCGCATTCTGGGCGTCAAGGCCGTGCAGGAGTATCAGGTCAAGGAAGTGCAGTCGGTCTATCGCCGTCAGGGCGTGGAAATCGCCGACAAGCACATCGAGGTCATCGTGCGCCAGATGCTGCGCAAGGTCAAGGTGGACGATGCCAACGATGCCGAGCTGTTGCCCGGCGCGCTGGTGGATATCTTCAAGTTCGAGTCCGAAAATGAAGCCACCATGGCCAAGGGCGGTCACCCGGCCACGGCCAAGCGCATTCTGCTCGGCATCACCAAGGCCAGCCTGGCCACCGATTCGTTCCTGTCTGCCGCCTCCTTCCAGGAGACCACGCGCGTGCTGACCGAGGCTGCCATCAAGGGCAAGGTCGATCCGCTGCTGGGCCTGAAGGAGAACGTGATCATCGGCAAGCTGATCCCGGCTGGCACAGGCATGAAGCGCTACAAGAACATTCAGGTCAAGGAGACCTACTGACGATCACCAAACTCACATCGGATGCGCGACCTTTCTCGCGCATCCGATGTGTGCGAGTTTCGACCCCTAGAAGGGCAGCAGCCCTTCGACAATAAATCGTGGCGGACGGCAATTTGTGAAAGAATTCCGGCACGCCCGAAAATCATTCGATTTTCAGCGATCCGAAGCATCCACGTTTCATCTGAAAATGCCTCAGTGTTTTCAGATGAAGCAGTAGCAAACTCTTAATTTGACAGGTTTCATGAGCGATGATATAATAATTTGGTTCGGGTAAATACCAATCCAACCCTTACTGCCTCCATCAGGCGGCATCTTTCCCGATTGCGCTGCGCCTGAAAGTCTCGAAATGGTTCCGCCATTGATGCGTTTTCAGACTTTGCGCGATCGAACAATCTACTCGCCTGATGAACGCCCTAAGGATTTTACTTGGTATAGGAGGTGTGCAGATGCTTAGGCTGAAGGACGCGGACAAGGTGGTCGGCACGCGCCGCCTCACCAAGGCCATTGAACAGGGACAGATCAAGCTGGCGTATGTTGCGCAGGATGCGGATCTGTTCATCACCCGCCAGATCGATACGCTGTGCAAGCAGCACAATGTGCCCCTGGTGGAGGTGCCTTCCATGAAGGCGCTGGGCGAGGCGTGCGCCGTAGAGGTGCCCACCGCCGCCGCCGGCATCAAAAAGCCGGCACAATGATTTGCTTGATTTGCGCTGCGGAGGGTTGCCGACGCGCAGATGATAGACACTCTGACACAAATTGGATTTTCAAGGAGGTGTTTCCATGCCCACGATCAATCAGTTGATCCGCAGGGGTAGGGAAAAGGTTACAACGAAGTCGAATTCGCCCATTCTGCAGAAATGCCCGCAGAAACGTGGCGTTTGCTTGTCGGTTAAGACGCTGACGCCCAAGAAGCCCAATTCGGCGCTTCGTAAGATCGCCCGCGTTCGCTTGACCAACCTGATCGAAGGTACCTGCTACATCCCCGGCATCGGTCACAACCTGCAGGAGCATAGTGTTGTGCTGATCCGCGGCGGCAAGGTGCGTGATCTGCCCGGCGTTCGGTATCACATCATCCGCGGCACATTGGATGCAGCGGGCGTTGCCAAGCGCATGCAGAGCCGCTCCCTCTATGGCGCCAAAAGGCCCAAGAAATAAGAAGCATGCTGCGCGCATGTGGCATTGCTCCGCTCGGTGCGGGTCGCCTGCCGAAGGAACGCGGTCAGGTTACTTGCCAGGGGAGAGATGCAGTCGCTGCGCTTCATGAGCTTCATTTTTAAGACGAATTTTAGCGTGATAGATAAATTGGAGGGATAGTCATGCCCAGACGTGGATTCATACCCAAGCGCGAAGTGCTTGCGGATCCTATGTACAATTCAGTCATCGTGACCAAGCTGATCAATCAGATCATGTATGACGGCAAGCGTGGCGTGGCACAGTCTGTGTGCTACGATGCGTTCGAGACCGTTGCCAATAAGACCGGCAAAGAGGCGATGGAAGTGTTCAACGCCGCAATTGCGAACATCATGCCCGCCTTGGAAGTCAAGGCGCGCCGTGTTGGCGGTACCACCTATCAGGTGCCCGTCGAGATCCGCCCCGAGCGCAGGCAGACCCTGGCGCTTCGTTGGTTGGTCACATTCTCGCGCAAGCGCTCTGAGCGCGCCATGGCAGATCGCCTGGCGTCGGAGATCATGGACGCTGCCAACAACGCAGGCAACGCCGTGAAGCGTCGCGAGGATATGCACAAGATGGCCGAGGCCAACAAGGCATTCGCGCACTATCGCTGGTAAGACCTATTTGGCGCATTCACGTTCAATCGAGCATTGTGCGCGATGGCGCACGATCAAATCAATCGACATGGATGCGTTTCACCGCCCAAGAGGGGCGGAACATACCGCAATCCAACGGAAAGGAGGATGACGACTATGGCGAGATCCCATTCACTAGACCACGTACGCAATATTGGCATCATGGCCCATATCGACGCCGGTAAGACCACCACGACCGAGCGCATTCTATTCTATACAGGGAGAGTGCATCGGGTCGGCGAGACCCACGAAGGCATGGCCACGATGGACTGGATGGCCCAGGAGCAGGAGCGCGGCATTACCATTACGTCCGCTGCAACCACCTGCGAATGGCGCGAGCACCAGATCAATATCATTGACACGCCCGGTCACGTGGATTTCACCGTCGAAGTCGAGCGTTCTCTTCGGGTGCTGGATGGCGCGGTCGCAGTTTTCTGTGCCAAGGGCGGCGTGGAGCCTCAGTCCGAAACGGTTTGGCGTCAAGCCACCAAGTACGGCGTGCCCAGGCTGGCCTACATCAACAAGATGGACATAACCGGCGCGGACTTTTTCCGCGTCATCGACATGATGAAGGAGCGGCTGGGCAGCAATCCCGTGCCGATCCAACTCCCCATCGGTGCCGAGAGCTCATTCACGGGCATGGTGGATCTGCTGACGATGCAGGCCATCATCTATACCGATGAAATGGGCACCGAGCATGACGAAACCGCGATCCCCGAAGAGATCAAAGAGCAGGCCGAACTGTATCGTGCATTGATGCTGGAGGCCGTCTGCGAGACCGATGACCAACTGATCGAGAAATATCTGGAGGGCGAGGAGCCCAGCGTGCCCGAATTGATGGCTGCGCTGCGCAATGCCACCATCGCCGGCAAGCTGACCCCCGTGCTTTGCGGCACATCGTATCGCAACAAGGGCGTGCAGCCACTGCTGGATGCGATCGTGGACTATCTGCCGTCGCCGCTTGATATCCCGCCGGTCGAGGGCGTGCTCAAGGATACGGACGAAGTGGTTCAGCGAATCTCTTCCGATGATGAGCCGTTCTCCGCATTGGCGTTCAAGATCATGGCCGATCCCTTCGTGGGCAAGCTGGCGTTCATGCGCGTATATTCGGGCACGTTGGCGTCCGGCAGCTACGTCTATAACTCCACCAAGGGCAAGCGGGAACGCGTGGGCCGCATCATGCGCATGCACGCCAACCGCCGCGAAGAGGTGGATGAAGTCAGAGCGGGCGACATCGTGGGCATCGTGGGATTCAAAGATACCACCACCGGCGATACGCTGTGTGACGAGAAGAACCCGATCATCCTGGAGTCAATGGAATTCCCTGAGCCGGTCATTCGTGTGGCGATTGAACCCAAGACCAAGGCCGGTCAGGACAAGATGACCATGGCGCTCGTGCGCCTGGCTGAGGAAGATCCTACCTTCAAAGCCTACAGCGATGAAGCTACCGGTCAAACCATCATCGCCGGCATGGGCGAATTGCATTTGGAGATCATCGTGGATCGCCTGCTCAGAGAGTTTAAGGTGGAAGCCACGGTCGGTAAGCCGCAGGTGGCCTACAAAGAATGCATCACCAAGGCCGCGAAGGGCGAAGGCCGCTACGTGCGTCAGACGGGTGGACATGGCCAGTTCGGTCATTGCCGCATCGAGCTTACGCCGCGTGAGCCGGGCGAAGGCTACGAATTCATCAACAACATCGTGGGCGGCGTGATTCCCAAGGAATTCATCGCACCCATCGATGCGGGCATCCGCGAAGCCGCGATGTCGGGCATTCTGGGCGGCCATGAAGTGGTGGACTTCGCTGTCAGCTTGTATGACGGCTCCTACCATGATGTGGACTCCTCCGAGCTCGCATTCAAAATCGCAGGTTCGATGGCGTTCAAGGACGCGCTTGAAAAGGCCGGTCCGGCGCTGCTGGAACCCATGATGAAGGTCGAAGTGGTCGTGCCGGATGACTACATGGGCGATGTCATCGGTGACATCAACAGCAGACGTGGCCGCGTGACCAGCACCGATGCGCACGCAGGCTTGCAGTCGATCGATGCGATCGTGCCGCTGAACGAGATGTTCGGCTATGCAACCGATCTGCGCAGCAAGACGCAGGGTCGCGGCACCTACTCCATGCAGTTTGAGCATTATGAACAGGTGCCCAAGGGCATCGCGAATAAGATTCTTGGT
>JAJDGF010000148.1 GCA_030265545.1 Eubacteriales bacterium OttesenSCG-928-N13 | reverse complement strand
CGTTCTGCTCCAAATACGCAACCGTGCTGGCGCGCGCCTCTTCATCGGTCTGATCTTCGGTCTTGAGCATCGGCAAATACAGCTGCACCATGCTCTCGTACTGCTCGTCCGATTCCTTGACCAAACGATCCACCGTCTCCTGATCGATGGTATCCACGCCGAATTCCTTCGCCTTCTCGGTTTTGCTTTATCTATGTGCAAGGGTTGCATGATATTGGAACAAACTGGGCAGGATCGAAAGTGAATGCTGCTATCGCCTCATGATGGCGATGCGAAAAGGTGGTGCAAACGCCCGCAGCACAAGCGATTCTTGACGGATCAGGATGCATATTCGACCGAATTGCATGCAAAAATGACGTAAAATTTGCGATATGGCAGGTTTTTTGCATGTGAACGACGTATATACCTTCCATACAGGGAACAATACTTTTGGCATTTTTTCCGCGCCGTTTGATGATTAATTTGTCGGGTTTATGCATTGCAATGCAGGAAAAACATCATCTATGGCGAATTCATAGGAAGGGCGGTGTGCGACATGGCGGGCAGGTTGTCTGATGCATGGTTGGATGACTTGCGCAGCAGAAATGACATCGTGGATGTGGTTTCCGACTATGTCGTGCTGAAGCAAAAGGGGCGCAAGCACTGGGGACTGTGCCCGTTCCATCATGAGAAGACGGCCTCGTTCAGCGTGGATGGCGAATCGCAGCTATATTACTGCTTTGGCTGCCACGAGGGCGGAAACGTCATTCACTTTGTGATGAAGTTGGAACGGCTGGAGTTCATGGAGGCTGTGACGCAGCTGGCCGAACGCGCCCATATGACCATGCCCGAAGCCCAGCCGGGTGCAGCGAATGCGCCCAGCAGAGAGCTCAAGGAGCGCCTCTATTTGGCCAACCAGGCAGCGGCAAGATACTATCACAACCTGCTCTACGCGCCGGAGGGCGCTGCGGTGCTCAACTACCTGCACAAGCGGGGATTGGACGATGCCGACATTCGCAGGTTTGGACTTGGTGCTTCTCCGGCCGGTTGGAATGATCTGACAAACGCGCTTCAGCAGGAGGGCTTCACCGAGGAAGAACTGATCAAGGCGGGACTGACCGGACGCAAGGAACACCGCAGCTACGACATGTTCCGCGAGCGAGCCATGTTTCCCATCATCAATGCGCAGGGGCGCGTGCTCGGCTTTGGCGGGCGCGCGATGGGCGATGCGCAGCCCAAGTATCTCAACACGTCCGACACGCCGGTGTTCAACAAGCGTCAAGGATTGTATGCGCTGAACATGGCGCGCAAGGACGGTCAACAAAAGCGGATCATCTTGGTCGAGGGCTATATGGACGTGGTGGCGCTGCGCCGCATGGGTATCCCGGGCGTGGTGGCCACGCTGGGCACCGCATTGACCGAGGAGCAGGCGCGCTTGATCAAGCGCTATGCGCCCGAGGTCTGGGTGAGCTATGACGGCGATTCTGCCGGACAGAAGGCGATATTGCGCGCGCTCGACATATTCGATGCGCAGGACATCAAGGCGCGCGTGTTGGCGTTCCCGGACGGGCTGGACCCGGACGATTTCATCCGCATGCACGGCGTTGAAGGATTCCAGGCGCTTAAGCCCATTGAGCCGATGGATTACCGCATGAACCACATGAAGACCCAACATGATTTGAGCACGCAGCAGGGCCGCACCGAATATGCGATCGCCTGTTGCAATATGCTCAAAGCAGTGAAGAACCCGGTCGAGCTGGCCAATCACCTGCAAAGGCTGATGCTGGACACCGGATTTGAAAAGCAGGTGCTACTCGATCAGATTGGCACCGCGCTCATGAGCAAGCAGCCCAAGCAGCGCGTCTCAGGAAGGCGCAGCCGCCCGGCTGAACTGGAGGATTACCAGCGCGCCGAGCAGGGACTGATCCGTTTGCTTGGATCGCAGCTGATCCCGCCCAGCACGGTCACCGTGGGGGACTTTGAAACCCCCGTCCACCAAAAAATCGTGCAGCAGCTGCTCTCGGGCGAGCCGCGCGCGAGGATCCTTGACGGGTTTGACGGAGATGAGCTGAAGATGGCGGCGGCCGCGCTCAGCTCCGAAGTGCAAATAGACGAACAAAAGGCATTGACGGACGCAGAAGAGTGCCTCAAGACCATCCGCATTCATCGGCTGGAAAGTGCGCTGGAGCAAACCAACCAGCTGCTTGAAACGGCGGAGGGCGAGGAACGCAGAAGTTTGATCATGCAGGCGTCCGACTTACTACAAGAAGCGAATCGACTGAGGACCGGTCGGAAGGGGTGACCCATTTGAGCAAGGGAAATGCCGAGAGTGTTTCGGCTCGCGTGAGTGAATTGATGGAGCAGGGCAAGGCCAAGGGCATGCTCACCTACAAGGAGATCATCGATCAGCTGGGCGAGCTGGAGCTGGAAACAGACCAGATTGACAAGATCCTGGAGGCGCTCGATAACATCGGCATCGAGGTGGTGAACGACGCGAAGCTGGAATCGGCTGAGCCCGAACCCATCATCGAAGCGGTGGAAGAAGAGATGGACATCAGCGTGCCCGAGGGGATCAGCATTGATGACCCGGTGCGCATGTATCTCAAAGAGATCGGCAAGGTGCCGCTGCTCACAGCCGAGGAAGAGATCGAGCTGGCGCTTCGCATGGAGCAGGGCGACGAGGCCGCAAAGCACAGGCTGGCTGAGGCCAACCTGAGGCTGGTTGTGTCGATCGCTAAGAGGTACGTTGGGCGCGGCATGCTGTTTCTGGATCTGATTCAGGAGGGCAATCTGGGGCTGATCAAGGCGGTCGAGAAGTTTGATTATCGCAAGGGCTTCAAATTCTCCACCTATGCCACCTGGTGGATTCGCCAGGCGATCACGCGCGCCATCGCGGATCAGGCGCGTACCATCCGCATCCCGGTGCATATGGTCGAAACCATCAACAAGCTGATTCGTGTGTCGCGTCAGCTGCTACAGGAATATGGGCGCGAGCCCACGCCCGAAGAGATCGCCGAGGAGATGGGCATCTCGGAGGACAAGGTGCGCGAGATCATCAAGATCGCGCAGGAACCGGTTTCGCTCGAGACCCCCATTGGCGAGGAGGAGGACAGCCATCTGGGTGACTTCATCCCGGACGATGACGCCCCCGCGCCGGCGGAAGCTGCGGCATTCACACTGCTCAAGGAGCAGCTGCTCAGCGTGCTCTCCACCTTGACCCCCAGGGAAGAAAAGGTGCTCAAGCTGCGCTTCGGGCTGGAGGACGGCCGCGCGCGCACACTGGAGGAAGTGGGTCGCTATTTCAAGGTCACGCGTGAGCGCATCCGCCAGATTGAGGCCAAGGCGCTTCGAAAGCTCAGGCATCCCAGTCGCTCCAGGAAGCTCAAGGATTCGCTGGATTGATCTCGATTGTGTTCACATGAACCAT
>JAJDGF010000147.1 GCA_030265545.1 Eubacteriales bacterium OttesenSCG-928-N13 | reverse complement strand
GCAATGCGGGTGCCCTTTTTGGGCAATGTGATCCGCACGCGGCGGGTGTTCTCGTTCAGCGGGATATAGTTCACCAGCCCCTTATAGGTGTCGGCGGCGGCAGTGGTGGCCAGCTTGTTTTTGTCGGCATCGAACTCATCGATGGTGAAGCCGGAAGGCAGCTTCGACCATTCGATATACAGCCCGCCCGCGGTCTCTGCCGCAGGCAGATTGAATTCAATGCGCGCCTTGGCCTTTTTGTTGCTCCAATAGGTCTTGATCTTATTGTCCAGAAAGACACCTTTTTTGCCCTCGCTCAGGTTGATCTTGCACTTGGATGCGATATCAACCGCCGCGTTCTCGCCCGTGCCCATATCGGCGCCGAGATCGGAGAATTTGGGCGTGTTCGCGAGGGATGCCGGGATGGCCTCCACCGGATCTGCGCCGGGCACCTGCAATTCAGGCGTTTGCGTGGGCTCAGGCGTGGCGATCGGTGTAGGGGTGACATCATCGCGGATGTCATCCAGCGCAAGCGCCATCGTGCACGGGATCAGCATCATTGCCACCAGTGCCATAGCCAGCATTTTGAGCATTCTGGTCATTTGTAACTCCTCCTCATTTGGGTGCGCTTCATCTGCTAGATGGAATGCGATCGCGCTTGTATTTCTCCAGATACACCATCAACACGGATATATCGCCCGGGGACACGCCCGGTATGCGGGATGCCTGCCCCAACGAGCGTGGCTTCTGCGCGGCCAGCTTTTGCCGGGCCTCAATGCGCAGCGCTTGGATGGATTCATAGTCGATATCGTCCGGCATCCGCTGCGATTCGGCATGTTCGAACCGCCGAATCTCGGCACTTTGCCGGGTGAGATAGCCTTCGTATTTGATCGCCAGCTCCGCCTGTTCGCGGGCGGCGGCCGAATAATCAAGGAATTCTGGGTGTGCAATGGACAGATCCGCGAGCGTCACGTCCGGCCTCCTGAGCGGCTCATCCAGGTGCTTTGCGCGCAGCAGTTTCTCCAGCGCCATGGATTGCTCGCGCTTCTCCTGCATGCGAACAAGGCGCGCATCGCTGGCCAGTCCGACCCGATGACCGATGTCCGTCAGTCGCAGATCGGCATTGTCCTGCCGAAGCGACAGCCGATATTCGGCGCGCGAGGTCATCATGCGATAGGGCTCGTCCACGCCCTTGGTGGTCAAATCATCCAGCATCACGCCGATGTAGCTCGTGGATCGGGTGAGCAGCATGGGCTCCTCGCCCTTCAATTGCAGCGCGGCATTCACGCCCGCCACCAGCCCCTGCGCGGCAGCCTCCTCATACCCGGATGTGCCGTTCACCTGCCCCGCAAAGAACAGTCCGCGCACATCGCGCGATTCAAGTGTCGCATCGAGCGAGGTGGGGTCAATGCAATCGTATTCGATCGCGTAGGCATATTTGAGGATCTTGGCGCGCCCCAGCCCAGGCACGCTGGCATAGATCAATCGCTGAATGTCCTCCGGCATGGAGGTGGACATGCCCTGCACGTACCATTCGTTGGAATTGAGCCCCTCCGGCTCCAAAAAGATGGGATGTCGCGATTTATCGGAAAACCGCACGACCTTATCTTCTATAGACGGACAATAGCGCGCGCCTGTTCCACGGATTGTGCCCGCATACATGGGCGCTCGACTCAGATTATCCAGGATTATCCGATGCGTTTCGGGCGTTGTATAGGTCAGATAGCACAGCGCGCGGTTGGTGAGCGTTTGATCCGTCATGAACGAAAACGGAACGATCGGCTCGTCGCCCGGCTGCGCCTGCATCTGGTCGTAATCGATCGTGCTTGCATCGATTCTGGCGGGGGTGCCCGTCTTGAACCTGCGCAGGGGGAAACCCATCTGCCTGAGCGCATCGCCGAGACCACTTGATCGCTTCAATCCCATCGGGCCGGTCGGTTCGCTGCGCTCGCCGATGATGATGCGACTGTCCAGATACACCCCGCCCGCCACGATGACGGCGCGGCAGTGGATCTCATTTCCATCGGATGTCAGCACGCCATGAACGCGCCCATCCTGTGCCAAAATGGATACAATTTCCGTCTCCATCAGGGTCAAATTGGGCTGCTGCGCGAGCGCCTGCATCATCCGCTTCTGATAGGCATCCTTGTCTGCCTGCGCGCGGAGCGAGTGCATCGCCGGGCCCTTGCCCGTGTTCAGCATGCGCGACTGAATCAATGTGTCATCGATCGCGCGCCCCATCTCGCCGCCCAGCGCATCCAGCTCGCGCACCAAATGCCCCTTGGCGGTGCCACCGATGGCCGGATTGCAGGGCATCAGCGCGACGCTCGATCGGGTCAATGTGGTGACCAGCGTGCGCAAACCAAGCCGCGCAGAGGCCAGCGCCGCTTCGCAGCCCGCATGGCCGGCGCCAATGACCACAATGTCATATCGATCCAAAAATATGCCTCCACTTGCGTGTGTTGACATTCGTCAACATCCCCTCATCGACTTGCAAAGCGCCATCGCATCAAATCTATGATTTGCCGCTCAGCGGTCTGCCTTGGGCAGACTTGTGAACCCATCGGTTCACAACCCAGACTGTTGACAAATTCGACTGGGAGGTATGGAGAATTCACACCCTCCATGCCTCCAGAGAGGGCCTATCGACGGTCTGCCAATTTGTCGCTTGTTCTATATTATACCTGAAAAATCTGCCGTATGGAAGTATGTTTTTGTTGAGTTAAACGTCACGCCACACATTTTTTACGCGGATCAAATCATACGATGGCAGGGAAGGGGGGATGTCCATCATGGGAAACGGGATGATTCCACTGGGTTCACTGCGTCCGGGAGAGCGTGCGCAGGTGGCGTCCTTGATGCAGGACAACCCCACAATCCGAAGATTGGCCGAATCGGGTCTGCTGCCCGGCACGCATGTGCAGCTGGTGCGGCGTGCACCATTCAAGGATCCGCTGGAGATCCGCCTGCGCGGATATTGTATCACGCTTCGGCGCGCGGATGCGAACCAAATCATGGTCAGAAAGGATGCACCATGACACAGATTGCATTGATCGGCAACCCGAATTGTGGCAAGACCACGCTGCTGAATGCGCTGACCGGGGCGCAGTTGAGGGTGGGCAACTGGCCGGGCGTGACGGTGGAGCGCAAGCAGGCGCAGCTCAGTCTGGGCGATCGGGCGGTGATGCTCAATGATCTTCCCGGCGTGTATTCGCTGGATGCCTATAGCATCGAGGAGAAGGTGGCGCTGGGCTACCTTCAAAGCGGGCAGCCACAGCTGATTTTGAACGTGGTGGATGCCACGAATTTGGAGCGGAATCTGTACCTGACGCTGCAATTGCAGGCGCTCGGGCTGCCGGTCGTGGTGGCACTGAACCTGATGGACGCGTTTCATGCGGAGGGAGGGAGGCTGGATGTTTCGGCGCTGTC
>JAJDGF010000146.1 GCA_030265545.1 Eubacteriales bacterium OttesenSCG-928-N13 | reverse complement strand
CTTGCGCTTCAGGAAGTTGGGCACGTCGGGCGAGAATCCGCGCTGTTGTGGCTGGCGATTCTCCTCAAACGAGTTGTCCTGATACACGCGATCCTCCTTGGGCTGCGGCGCGGGCTGATAGGGCTCATAGCCCTGATCCTGCGTGTTGTCCAAGTAGGAGCGCTCGGTGCGCCTGGCCTGCCTGTCCCCAAAGATCGGGGTGACCTCCGGGCTGTTCTCATAGCGCTGCGCGATGGTGGGCTGCGCAGGTTGCACCGGCTGCTGCGTACCAAACGCATCATCCATCTGGAACGGGGTGCTGTTTCGTCCTGCCGGCGCCGGGAAGGTTTCCTTGCCAAAGCCGGTGGCGATCACGGTGATGTGCACCTCATTGCTCATGGTCTCATCGATGCCCGCACCGAAGATGATGTTGGCCTCCGGATCGGCGGCCTCGGTGATCAGCTGCGCGGCCTCGTTGATCTCAATGATGGAGGTGTCCGGCCCGCCGGTGATGTTGATCAAGACGGCCTTTGCGCCATCGATCGAGGTTTCCAGCATGGGGCTGGCAATGGCCTGCTTGGCTGCGTCCACCATACGGTTTTCGCCCTTGCCCACGCCGATGCCCATATGTGCCAGACCGCGCGACTCCATGACGGAGCGCACATCTGCAAAGTCCAAATTGATCAGCGACGGCACCGCGATCAGATCGGAGATGCCTTGAATGCCCTGACGCAGCGTATCATCCGCGATCTGGAAGGCATCGGTCATGGTGGTGCCCTTGGTGACCACCTGCAACAGGCGATCGTTGGGCACGACCACCAGCGTATCCACATTCATTTTCAGCTGATCAATGCCGGACTCGGCATTCTTCATGCGCTGACGCCCCTCAAACATGAAGGGCTTGGAGACCACGCCGATGGTGAGGATCCCCTGGCTGCGCGCGATTTCCGCGATGACGGGCGCTGCGCCGGTGCCGGTGCCGCCACCCATGCCGCAGGTCACAAACACCAGGTCTGCACCCTTGAGCGTGTTGGCCAGCTCCTCGCGACTCTCCTCAGCGGCCAATTGACCGACCGCGGGCTTGGAGCCTGCGCCCAGTCCCTTGGTGGCCTTTTCGCCGATTTGGATCTTTGTGGAGGCTTTGGACAGCGCCAACGCCTGTTTGTCGGTGTTGACCGCAATAAACTCCACGCCGCGCAAATTGGCCTCCACCATGCGGTTGACCGCATTGGTTCCTGCGCCGCCCACGCCCACAACTTTTATCGTTGCAAAGCTGTTGTTATCGACTTCGAATTCAAGCACAAGGCATCCCCCTCGTCTTTCAAAATTTGTTCCGTATTATTTCTTAAACAACCCGCGGAACCCGCCCGCAAGTCTGCCCGGAAACGACTCTTCCTGTGGTGTGCGCTGCGTGATGGAATCCAGCACCAGATCCACCAGCCCCAGCGCGGAGGCATATTTCTGGCTGTTGAGCTTGGCGGTCTTGGCCAGCGCGCCCTTGATGGGGCGTCCCAGCTTCTGGGCGACGTACTCGCGCCCGCCGCGCATCATGGACAGCCCGCCGCCGGTGAGGATCACCAGCGAATTGTTGCCAAGCGATGCGCTGCACTCCTTGAACGTCAGCTCCAGCATCTCGCACAGATCGTCCACTTCCTTCTCGACGATGGTCTTAACGAGGCTTGTCGGGAAGGTGAGCCTGCGGCCCGATTCATCGATCACTTCCGGATCGGAGACCGGATCAAATTCATCCGGCATGAAGATATAGCTTCGTTTGATCTGCTCTGCCGCGCGCATCGGGATGCCCAGCTCGGTCGCCAGTGCCGCCGTCAGATGCCCGCCGCCCAGCGGCAATATGCAGTGGTACACGATGGCCTCACCCTGCACCACGGAAAACTCTGTGCTAGTATAGCCCACATCGATCAGCGCCAGCGCGCGATCCCGCTCCTTATAGGATGTGAGCAAAATGGCCTCGCCCATCGTGGGCGACAGGAACCCGAGCACGCTGATCCCAAGCCCGTTTAGGAGCCTGCTGGCCTCCTCGATGAAGCCCGGATCGGCGATGATGAATGCGATCTGCCCGGACAATTTCTCGCCCCGCTGGCCATCGATTCGGTTGTAGGTCGGCTTGCCGTTGTCCAGTTGGAACCAGGCGGCGCTTCTGTGGATCACGGTGCCCTGATGGCTCGGCAAGTCCAGCTTGTCCGCCGCGGCATCCATCAGCGCCCAGCGATCGGCCTCGACCACGGTCCGATCGGCGGACGAAACGCCCACCTCGGTGGTGGTGGCCAGCACGCGAATGTATTCGCTCGGCACGCCCACGTAGATCTCTTTGATGCGGGTCTTGCTTTCCAGCTCAGCAGCATTGATGGAGTCGCGAATCGCGGCCTCCACCTTATCAGGCGCATTCCATTGGCCCCCTGAAAAACCGTCATAAGGAACAGTGCCCGAACCAATGATATCACACTGCTCAAACCCGTGATCTTCTGCCACGATGGTCACGATCTTGGAGGTACCAAAATCGATGACTGCTGCTGTGTTCTGAGTAGAAATATCAATCGCCTGCCTTATCCTCTGTAGATTGCGTCTGCCCATGTGTCCCCACAATATACAGTATTATACATGTTTTTTGCCCACTTGAAAAGGGCTTTTCCCATTTTCATCATGAATTTCGCAATAAAATTGCGTTTTTCGCCCTATTATCTGATAGTTTTTGCCGTCTCGGCACGAATTTCTGCCGATTCAGCATGAAAATCGGTCTATTCGGTGGTGGGTGGCTGCTCGATCGCGTTCAGCCAGGAGGCGGATTTTCCGTCCGAGACATCCAGCGTCTCGCCCGTTCTGCCCGCGGCGGACAGCTGGTTGAGTCCCACGATCATCCAGCTCATCTTGTCCTGGAGCTGCGTATCGTCGCCAATCTTGACCATCGTGCCCGAGCGCACCATCAGATACATGTTGTCCAGATCGGCCACATTCAATTCGGATATCACGCCCTCCAGCTGCCGCGTGTACAGCTGCTGCAGCACGGCGCTCATGGCATCCACCTGACCCGCTATGTCGCTGGTCACCTTGTACCCCACCTGGCAGGTCGTGGCGCGCAGTCCGGTCACCGTGGGCAAAACCTGGCTGGGCATCTCGCGGGATTGCTCGATGGCATAGCCATATTCGTCGATCAATGTCGGCATCCCGGCATAGTTGTAGATGGCGCGCGGCGTGCGCTCGCGGATCAGCAGCTTGACCGAATCGGGGCGCCGTATCTCCATCCCCTCAAACGCGATCTTGCCGATCGAATCGAACTGTTTGCGCACCTTCTCCTGATCGATGCGGAAGATGCTCTGCCCCTCATTCAGCCCCGAAATCGTGATGATATCCTGCGCGGGCACGCTGGTATATCCGACCACCTCGATGGTCTTCACGACGAACACGCGGCTGTTCAGCACAACCGCCACCACAATCACAATCAGCAGGAAAAGGACCAGCCCGGCATATCCGGGTCTGACCCCCCTGCTCCGTCTGCGTCTTCTCATCGCCATTTGTAATTGCTCCT
>JAJDGF010000145.1 GCA_030265545.1 Eubacteriales bacterium OttesenSCG-928-N13 | reverse complement strand
CACCCGCAGGATGCTGCGCTCCTCGCCATTGACCACATCGATATACACCAGATAGGTGCTGCCACCCGGTACGCTGGCGGTGATTTCCCAGCATTGCGCCTCGCCGCTCTGCACCGGGATCACGCACTGCCGCACCCGCTCGGGGGTGAGCACCGCACCCAGCGCATCGAGCGCCTGCGCCTCGGTAAAGACTGGTTCAATCAATCGGCGCGTTCGGTGGTTCTTCAGGTAGTTGCCCGCCTCGATGCCCATGATCTGCCCATCCTTCATGGAGATTTGCAGCTTCACCAGGTCTGGATACAGCAACACGTCCCCCTGCATGGACGCAAAATTCACCGTCAGAATGCCGCCCAGCTGCCGCCAATAGCTGACCTCCATCTGCCCATATCCGCGCGAAAGCAGAAACTGATGCGCCATGTCGATGCACTCGCCCTGGCTGAGCAGCACGTCTGCATTGCCCTGTTCGGGCAGCATATACAGCACGTGCGCGCCCGTCTGCGTGACGCCCGCGGTCAGCGCACCGCCTGTGGTCTGCACCTCATATTCAAAGCATTTGCCCAGGATGTTGTTCTCGCCGCTGTACTTGATGGCCTGCACACGATCGGCACCCAGATACTGCTTGAGCGCCTCGGCAGCGGTGTTCGCGTCCACGGGCAGCCCGGTCAGCGTCACGCCAACATCCTGCCGCGCATCCGAAAATGGCCCGTCATACAGCAGCACGGGATAGTCCACCATGGGCTGGCTCTGCTCGTTCAGATTGCGCACGGCCTGCACGGCGGTGTCGCTGGTCTCAAACACCAGCTCGCCCCGCTCGAACTGCATCACGATCTCGCCAATCTGCGTGTTCAGCTGCACGCTGGCATCATGCAGCGTGATCAGCTGCCGCACGTCCTGCTCGCCCAGCTTCTCGCCCGCGGCCAGCTGCGTGGACAGTACATGCGCGTAGTCGGCCGTCTGGTTCACGAATTTCATTGTGCCGCCCAGCAGCTCAGGGTTGAGTGGCATGGAGGACAGGTTGCTCTGCGCGCCCTCGCACTGCTGCGCGATGGTGGTCAGAAGCGCCTGCTCCTGCGTGTTTTCACCCGAAACCAGCAGTTTTTCTAGGTTCAACTGCACGCCGCTCATCAGCGCGGCGGTCTCATAGAGCGCCTTTTGATAGGCAGCATTCACCTGCTGACTCAGCACGGCCAGCCGCCGATTCTGCACCACGCCAAACATCAGCAGCACGGCCGCCAGGCAGATCACCGCGGCAAAGATACCCGTTTTTCGTTGTTCTCTGGTTCGCGCCCGTTGCATCAATGATCCCTCCTATTACATACAGAACGAGTGGTTGCCGATCACCGTTTTGATCGTGCGCGTGCGGATCCATTTGTCGCTGGTCGCCTTGGGGTTGTAGAAATACAGGCAGCCACCGGTCGGATCCCATCCGTTCATCGCATCGCGCGCGGCGCGGATGGAATCGTTGTTGGCGGTGTTGTTGATGGCGCCGTTGGATATGCAGGAGAACGCGTTCTTCTGATAGATCACGCCCGTGATGGTGTTCGGGAACGAGCTGCTGCGCACTCTGTTGAGCACCACTGCCGCCACGGCCACCTTGCCCTTATAGGACTCGCCCTTGGCCTCGGCATGCACCAGCTTGCTGAGCAGGCGATGGTCGCTCGATATGATTGCGGCGGAGCTGGAGGATGCAGCGCTGGAGGAACTGCTACTGCTCCCTGACAGCGTCACGCCCAGCGCGGCGGCCGTGCTGGGCCCCACACGCCCATCCACCGCAAGCCCATTTCTGCGCTGGAACAGCTCGACTGCCTTCTTGGTGGCCTCGCCATATTTGCCGTCCGCGCTGCCCTTCATATAATCATATTGGATCAGGCGCTTTTGTACCTTGGTCACATCGCTGCCGCTGGAGCCCACCTCCAGCACCGTGGCCGCATAGCCCTGCACGGCCAGCGTCACGAACAATAGCATCAACACAAGCATCAATGCCCAAACTCGTCTCATTCCTGCTCATCCTTTCCAAACCATCGATTGAGTGTCTCCCATATGCTGGAATAGAATTCTACTGGCTCACCCTCGGCCAGCGCCTCTGCCGCGACCTCATCGGTGGTGCAAAAATCGGGGTAGATCACGCACCACCAGTTGCGTCCCGCGCCGCTGCCCAGCGTGATCCTGAGTGCGCGATAGTCCCCGGCGGGCACGAGCGTCTTGCCATAGAGCCGAATGGGGAAGGGCATCACGCCCAGCTGTGCACGCACACTGCCGCCGAATCCCGCATCCCGTGCAGCGTTCATCGCCACCTGCTGAATATCGGCACGCGCCGATTTCAGGATCTGATATGCATCATCCGGATGATTTGCATCTGCCACCAGCGGCACCGTATATGCGCGCACCGCATCGCGCACGATCAGCTTGATTCTTTGATCCCTTGGTGAATCGCTATCCGCCTTCACCTGCAGGCGAACCATCATCTGTGTGGAAACATGCTGCCTCATATCGGCGCGCGCGCCCATCGGCAGGCACAGCAGCAGCGCCAGCAGCACGCAAAAAAATCGAGCCCTCATCCATCATCCTCCACAATTGGTTTAGATGGACATAGGCTCGACATATATTGATGATTTTATGCGTCAGTGATCGCGTTTCACGCAAAAGACACCGCTTTTTCTGAGATGCCGACTTGTTTCGCGAGTTATCGCGTTTCGCACAGGATCGCACCACTTCCGATGGTTTGCACGGCGGCTTTCGCCATCTCTCGCCGAGAGAATGCGCCAAATACCGCCGAACCGCTGCCTGACATGGCGGCAAACTCGGCGCCCAATGTGCGCAGCAGCGTGATGGCATCTGCGATCTCGGGCAATGCATGCGCGGCGCAGCTGGTGAGCATGTTGGTGGCCGATCGGCTGAGCGCAATGAGGTCGCTTTGCATCAGAGCATCGATGCATTGCGGGATATCAGACGGCGCCGTATGCTCGCGCTCCTCGTCCCATGCACGGAAGATGGAGGGCGTGCTCAGCCCGTGTCCCGGCTGATAGATCACGATCGGAACCCCGCCCGGCAGCACGATGCGCTGCACCCTTTCGCCCAGCCCTTGCACGCGCGCCGCGCGTCCGCTCATGCAAAAGGACACATCCGCGCCCAGTTGCGCCCCGATCTTGCGCAGCTCGGCCTGCGGCAGATTCAGCTTCCAGAGCCGGTTCAGCGCGCGCAATGTGGCGGCGCAGTCGGCGCTCCCGCCGCCCAGCCCCGCCTTGATTGGGATGCGCTTGATCAGGCGGATTCGCGCACCGTGGCGAGTGCCACAATGATCATTCAGCGCGCCCGCCGCCTTGAGCACCAGGTTGCGTCCGGTCGCCAGCTCCGGGTCATCACACTCCAGCACCACTTCGTCCTGCTCAGCATGAACCAGCTCCAGCGTATCGCACAAAGAGACATGCTGCATCAGCATGTCCATCTCATGATATCCATCCGGGCGAATGCCCAGCACGTTCAGCGCCAAATTGATCTTGGCGTAGGCATTGATCTTCATAATAGACATTATACCAAATG
>JAJDGF010000144.1 GCA_030265545.1 Eubacteriales bacterium OttesenSCG-928-N13 | reverse complement strand
ACCCCAACACTTAGTTTAGATCAATTCAAACAGCCCTGCCTGAACATAGGCGGGGCTGTTTGAATCGCGCAGATTGTGCGCGCATTGGCTTACTTGTCCAGCCCCAGCATATAATCGGCGGACACGTGATAAAACTTGCATAGCGTGATCAGATGCCGGATGGGCATCTCGTTGACGCCGTTTTCGTAGTTCGAATAGATTTGCTGGGTCGTCTTTAATATGGCTGCGATGTCAGCCTGCTTCAAATCGTGATCCTCGCGCAAATCTCGCATGATCTCCCGATACTCTTTCATAAATAAACACCTCAGAAAGAGTATATTTACATCTGATGTAATGTATTGACAATACATCAAAAATAATGTATGATTTGATGAGATAAAAAATGTGGGGGAGAGAAAAATGAGAAATGTCGACTACAACGGCCCCGACCAGTTCAAACCACTATCGCCTTGGGGATATGTTGGATACACGCTTCTATTTGCGATACCGATCATCGGGCAGATATTTTTGATTGTTTTCACATTCAGCAAGAAAAACTTAAATCGCCGAAGCTACGCTCGCTCCTATTGGTGCTATTTGCTGTTGGGATTGCTGGTGCTTGGCATTGTCTATCTGACAGGATACCAAATAATAACACCCAATCTCCCTTTGGAGATGGCAGGGATGAACAGAACTCAATCCAGAACCATCGAGAATTCAAATAGCACATACCCGTCCCCATCAGACGAGACGGAACACAATGGCAATGAGGACGATGAGCTGGTGCCTGAAGATGCGGACATCATGAATGATACCGCCTCAAAGACCCAGAGCAGCGCCAAATCTGATGGGACGGAGAAGACAAAAGATGATGAGCCTTTGCCGACGGAGAAGCCCAAAGAAGATCCGGCGCCGTCCAAGGTTTCTGCGAAATTCAAGAAGACGATGGATGGCTATGAGGAATTCTTTGATGCGTATATCGCGTTCATGAAAAAATACGAAGCGTCCAATGATGACATAGGCATGGTTCTTGAGCTTTCGAGCCAGATGGCGAAATATGTCGAGATCATGAGCCAGATGGACGAGATAGATGAAGACGATCTTTCTGCGGCTGATGCTGCTTACTATTTGGAGGTCTCGGCTCGCATCTACGGGAAATTGGCGAAGGCTTCGCTTTATTCATCCAATATACATTGATGATCGCAATAGGGCGGATGGAATAATCCATCTGCCCTCAGCGTGTTGACAAAGGTCAACATGCTCTCCTCGAAGCCCTGGGGTCTTTTCCTCGGATGGGAACCCAAGGCGGAATTACCTATGGTCTGTTTCAAAAGTCGAAAGATCCAGTATACTGCGTCAAATCCGTCATTTCTTCGTTGGAATTTCTTGAAATACCTTCGGTATTCCTGCGGAAAAGCGCCTTGAACCGGCGATTTTTCCCTGCATCTTGCACTTCCTCCCTTTTTGAAATACGCCCTAAATAACCCTCGACTTTGCTTTCTATTCCATGTATAATTTACCTGAATAGGAAATGGAACCGCCAAGATAGCAATTGGTGAAAACCATCCGCAATTTGGAATAGAAGAAAGGGGATATATGGTAAGGCTATGATGAAAAAGAGTTTTCCGCTAAAGCTTTCTTCGACCCTGTGTATGTTGATTCTCATGCCAGTATTGCTTACAATATGTTGCGGATGCGTCGCACAGGGAGCGCCATCCACATCCCGCCCTGTTATAAAGAATAATACCGTATATACTCCGTGGAACACGTTACTTCGCGGTACATTTATCAGCACAGAGGGGAACCGGCCAGGCGAGTTTGTCATGACCTCGGCCGAAATGGCGCAGCTTGCAGAAAACGGACTGAACACAGTACATATATACGCAGAAAAACGCCTTGACAACCTGCCTGTGGGTGCCTCTGCTGAAAACTGTGATTATCTGATAGAGGAAGCTCAAAAAAATGGGATGCTTGTTGTGCTTACTGTCGGTGAAATGAATCACGATCCGGACTCCTTTGAACGGGATGCTCAGTTTATCTATGAGTTTTGGGAGTTTTATGCGGAACGGTATAAAGACAGAGAAAATGTTATTTTTGAAATTTGCAATGAGGTTCCGCTTGCCTATCATATTGCAGAGGTTCAAGCGAATGCATATCAGATTATCCGCAAGCATGCACCCAATACAATGGTGCTATTTTACTCACTTGCTATGACCGATAATATTGAACACTTTCTTCCTTATCTTGAAGAAACAGAGGCACGAATTGACGAAGCTTCCCTTTGGGACAATGCGGCCCTTGCGTTTCACGGATATGAAAGCCAAGAGGATTTAAAGGGAGAAGCTCATTTTCGCAATGTCATCCATACCCTTACGCGAGGCGGATACCCCCTGATAAACACGGAACTTCCCAACAGATTTGAACAGTCGGGCTATCCCGATACCGCCCTGTTGCGCGTATGCGAAGAAGAGAATATCTCATGGCTCAGCTTTGTGTTCTGGACCAGAATTACCGAGCCGAGCTATTGGCGAGGACAGCTGGATGCCGCGGGGATTGCCTGGAAGCCTGACTATGGAAATTGGCCCGTACCTGAAATGCGCTATCCCTTTGCAAAGCAACGAATATGGGAAACGGCCGCCAGCACACCGCTCGAATATGTGCAGGAGTACCGTGGCATATCATATATTCTTAAAAACGGGGATTTCCTTGATATCCCTGATCTGCATTTTGGAGCCAGAGAACCACACGCCCTTTGTGTTACCGTCAAATCGGAAGGCACCGGAGTTTTGACTGTTCATCAAGGCAATGTGAACGGCCGGATTATTGGAACTTGCTCAATCCCAGACACCCATGGCGAATATACTGAAGTCACCTGCGCTGTTGACAGCGGAATCATAGAAGGCGATTCGCTATACTTTTCATATACCTCAGAAGACGGCGGACAGATCTACTTTAGGGATTGGCGGTTTTCACTTCCGGATCAGGCGCTATACAGCAATCCCTATATAAATAAGGTGGCGGCAGCAGAAGCACCCTTTCAATCTGGCGAATTGAAACGAGTGCCCTGTACCGACACCGAAGCAGATGTTCTGCTACAAGTGAGTGGAATCACTGACAACAGCTATCTGCTATATGATTTTGTGGGTTTTCAGGGCAAGGATGTATCGATGCACATTTGTGCCATGCCCCTTGCAGGTGGAACTCTGACGGTGTATGCCGGAGATAGAAAACTGGAATATTTTGAACTTGGCAGCTGCGAAATCACTGGGGAACCGGGACAATGGCAGGAATACAGCTTTACACTACACCAAAGTAGAATACTGATGTACGATCCACATCTTCAGTATTGGGATCTACAGCTTATCTTTACCGGCGCTGAAGGCGTTGAGCTATTTGCCATCCGTGAATTTTGGTTTGACACGTCAAATGAATCATACGCTGAATAGCGCGATTTCAATTCTTCACTTTTAGACCAGCCGTAAATTACAGTTGGTCTAAATTGGAAAATCTAAAATCATTAATAATCTCAATGTCGCCCGAGAGGGCGGTCAAACTGAAGACAAACC
>JAJDGF010000143.1 GCA_030265545.1 Eubacteriales bacterium OttesenSCG-928-N13 | reverse complement strand
GGGCGCATCGAGAATCATCTCGATGCGCCTTCTGCATGTTATTTTATAGACTGTCGACATCCACCCATGCCCTGCGATCGATGGACAGGTCCACCGCCTCCATGATCTGCGCGCATTTCACGCCGTCCTCAAAGCTGGGCACGCAGGGTTTGTCCTGCTCGATGGACTGCACAAACTCATACAACTGGTGGCAGAAGGTCTCCGGGAAGCCGATCACATGCCCAGTCGGCCACCAGTGGCTCCAATAGGGATGGATGCCCTCGGACACCTGGATCAGCCGCCAGCCCTGCTCGCCCGGCTCATCCGACGCCGAGAAATAATGCAGCTCATTCATGCGCTCAAACTCGAACCGAATCGAGCCCTTCTCGCCGTTGACCTCCAGCGACATATCGTTTTTATGTCCTTGCGCGAATCGCGTGGCCTCAAACAGCCCCAGCGCGCCATTTTCAAACTCACACACGAAGCTGGTGGCATCGTCCACGTCCACCGCCTCGCGCGGGGCATCGGCGGCCGCCTTGCCGCTCAGCCCGGTCATGCGCTCCACCACTGGACGCTCCTTCACGAAGGTCTTGCTCATGCCGGTCACAGTCTTCATATCGCCCACCAGATAGCGCGCCGCATCGATCACATGCGCGCCCAGATCGCCCAGGCTGCCCGACCCGCACACCTTTTTGTCCAGCCGCCAGACCTTGGGGAACTCCGGATCGATGATCCAGTCCTGCAGGAAGCTGCCGCGGAAATGGAATATCTTGCCCAGCTTGCCCTGATCGATCAGCTGCTTGGCCAGCACCAGCGCGGGCGCAAACCGATAGTTGAACCCAATCTGATGCTTCACACCCGCGGCATTCGCAGCATCCAGCATCTCGCGTGCATCCGCCAGATTCAGCGCCAGCGGCTTCTCACAGAAGATGTGCTTGCCATGCTGCGCCGCACCCAACGCGATCTCCTTATGGAAATTGGATGGCGCGGTGATGTCGATCACGTCGATGTCGTCCCGCGCGACCAGCTTGCGCCAGTCGGTCTCCACCTCGTCCCAGCCCAACGTCTGCGCGGCTTGCTCCGCCCATTCCTTGTCCCGTCCGCAGAGCGCCTTCTTGCGGATCGCCATGTCCGTCTCAAAGAACATGGGGAGCCTAGACAGTGCGTTGGAGTGCGCCTTGCCCATGAATTTGTAGCCCACAATGCCGAAATTCAGCGTCTTCATGATATCTTTCTCCTTTTAGCGAATGATCATCAGATCCCGATCCAGTTCGTTCAGCACCTCCACGCCGTCCTCGGTCACCAGCACCAGGTCCTCGATGCGCACGCCGAACTTGCCCGGCAGATAGATGCCCGGCTCGATGGAGAAGATCATGCCCGGTCGCGCGATGGCCTCGCTGATGGCGCTGGCATCCGGCGGCTCATGCACCTCGATGCCGATGCCATGCCCCGTGCGGTGCAGGAACTGCGGCCCATAGCCCGCGTCCTCAATCACTGCGCGCGCTGCACGATCGACGTCCTTCATCGGGATGCCCGGACGAACCACCTTTTTGGCAGCCATGTTGGCCCGAAGCACGGTATCATACACGCGCTTTTGCTCATCCGTGGCCGAGCCAAAGAACACCGTGCGGGTCATATCGCTCATGGCATGCCCCAGATCCAGCCCCACATCCATGATCACCGCGTCGCCCTCCTTGAGCACGCTCAGATCGGTGCCATGGTGCGGCTCGGCGGCATTCGCACCAAAGCAGATCAAGGCGCTAAAGCTGGTCCCTGCTGCGCCCAGCTCAATCGCGCGATCCAGATAGCGACGCGCCACGGCCATCTCGCTCTCCCCGGCGGTGATGGACGTGCGCAGATAGCGGGTCACCTCATCATTCATGTGAGAGCTGGCGCGCATGGCGACAATTTCGTCCGCATCCTTGAGCATCCGCGCCTCATCCACCGGTGCCGAACCCAGCACCGGCATGACATCCGGCCGCAGCTGCATCAGGCGGATCAGGAAATGGCTGGGCCAGGTCTTATCCACGCCCAGCTTGCCCGGCTTTAGGTGATCGCACAGCACCCGCACGCTGTCGTCCACATCATCAAACTCCACCAGCTGCGCTGTGCCCTGCTGCCCGCTGAGCGCGAACATGCGGTTCACAAACAGCGTCATGGAGCCATCCACATCCAGCTTCAGCACCAGCAGCCGCTCGCCCTGGGGCACCCAAAGCCCCGTCAGATAATACACCGATTGCAGCGAGCTGACCAGCAGCTGCGATAGTCCCTCCTTGCGCATCCCTTCGATGACGCGCGCGATTCTGCCCTGATTCATCCTGATATTACCCCCTCACCGCTTGTATGATCCAATATCCCTTGTCCCATTGAATGCGCGAAACCGTGTTGTATCGCTGCGCCAGATGCTTCATCGCGGAGGGCGCGCCCTGCTGCTTTCGGATCACGATGAACAGCGAGCCGCCCGCCTTCAAATGCCCATGCGCATCATCAAACAGCGCATAGATCAGCTGCTTCCCTGCACGGATGGGTGGGTTGGTGATGATCGCATCGAACTGTCCCTCCACCCCAGAAAATCCATCGCTGCGCAGCGTCTGCGCATTGCGCAGGCCATTCAGCGCGATGTTCTTTTGGCTGAGCGAAATGGCACGCTCATTGATATCCGCCAGCAGGAACTGCGCATCCGGATAAACCTTCGCCAGCGTGACGCCCATCGCGCCCCAGCCGCAGCCCATATCCAGCACATCGCCATGCAGTTCGGGCAGCGATTCGATCAAAAGACGCGAGCCGAAGTCCAGCCCATCGCGGGAAAACACACCCGCATCGGTTTCAAAGCGCATCGTCTGCCCCAGCACCGAAAACTCCAGCTGCCCCGGACGATGCGCGGAGCTCGGTTTTTGTGTATAATAGTGATCGGACATGCGATTATCCTTTCATATCGACGGCCTGATACAGCGCCGCACGCTCCTGATCCGTCAGCGCGCGCCACTCGCCGGGCATGAGCGCGGGGTCCAGCTGCAGCGCGCCGATCGACAGCCGCTCCAGCCGAATTACCGGACGTTCCAGCGCGCCGAACATGCGCTTGACCTGATGATATTTGCCCTCGGTGATATAGAGTTCCGCGCGAGATACCTCGCCCGAATGCAGAATCTGCATCTTTGCTGGACGTGCTGTGAAGTCGGTCAGGCGGATCCCCTCCGCCATGCGGCGCACATGCTGCTCGGTCAGTTCGCCCTGAACATCGGCCACGTAGCGCTTCTCGATGACCCATTTGGGGGAGATCAGCCGATGCGCCAGCTGCCCATCGGTGGTCAGCAGGATGAGTCCCGTCACGTCCTTGTCCAGCCGACCGACCGGCCCCAGCTCGCGCCGACGCTGCCCGGGTGGGATCAGGTCGAGCACCGTCTGCTTGCCGCGCTCATCCTTCGTGGCGGTGATCACGCCCTGTGGCTTGTGCAGCATCAGATGCTGGTGCGTTTCATTGACGAGCGGCGCGCCATCCAGAAAGATTCGGGCATCATCTGAAACATGCCGCGATGCATCGATTGCGATATCACCATCCACCCGCACGCGCCCCTCGGTGCACAGCCGCTTGGCCTGGCTGCGCGTGTAGCCCTGGAGCGAGAGATATTTATCCAGCCGCAACGCGCACCGCCTCCCATTCATTCGAAT
>JAJDGF010000141.1 GCA_030265545.1 Eubacteriales bacterium OttesenSCG-928-N13 | reverse complement strand
AACAGTCTGTGAATCCCCTCGCATTTGCGAGGGGATTCTTTTCGGATTGTCGTTTTCTTTGTGAAAATGACATATAACGATTGCCTTGACCCTAGATGCGGAACACTAGCCCTTCCAATTGGCGTATCCGAACAGTTCCATCATCTCCACCATGATGTCGGCGGCCTTTTCCACGTTGTCCAGCATGTACTGATAGGATTCGGCGGAATCGAAATGCCCCGCGCGCACCTGATCCATGCGGGAGACCAGCTGCTCGGCGGCATACTGACCCGATTCGCGCACGATGCGCGTCCACATGTTCACGCGCGCCACGCCATCATCGATCAGACCCTTGACCTGGTCGTTTGTCAGGCAGCTGGTTCCATGCAGCACCAGCATCTTTTTGCCGAGTGCGCTGGTCAATTCCTTTGCACGCTGTTGATTGTATTTGGCGTTGCCAACGGAGCTGGTCTGCTGCTCGGTGCCCAGATCGGCCACGAAGAAATCCACCCCGGTCTGCTCCACATAGCGCGCGGCCTGCTCGGCATAGTTATCCACCTGCTTGGCCGTGGCGCCGCCCTCCACGTTCAACATCTCCATGATGCCCTCGATCAGCACCTGATCGCCGTATTGCTGCACGTACTGCTTGGTCATCTGGATGTTTTGCTCCAGCGGGAAGCGCTGCGCATCGAACATCACGCTGGAGAAATAGGGGATCGGCACATTCAATGCCCAGCCGTCCCGCTCGGGATCCGCATGATCCAGATGGGGTAGCACGGTCACATCGCCATAGGGCGCATATTTGCCATCCGTCAGCGCGCGCATGTGTGCCATGTGGCTCAGAAAGCCCGCCCGCTCGTTGTCTGAATGGGTGAAACGGCGGCACTGCGGCATGTGCTTATAGGTGAAGGTGGTCGCCACGACCACGGGCACGCTGGGCAGATTGTGCTTCTGCTTGAGCCGCTGCGATGCCAGCAGGATGGCTTCGGTGTTCCAGTAGCTTGCCGTGCAGAAGATGGCGATGGAAACGCCCTGCTCTGCGGCCTTTTCGAAGATCTTCTTGGATGCGGCTCTCTCGGTTACGATCATGGCAATGTTCCTCCGATAGTATTATTCTCCAGCGATCCATTTCGATGCTTGATACATCCGCTTGTATTGCTGATATTTATCGTCATATTGCGCCTTGTGTTTGGTGCTCGGTTCGATCAGGGATTTGGTCTGGATGATCGATTTGGCAGCATCGTCCAGGTTGGCGAAATGCCCCTCCGCCCAGCCACACAGCATGCTCAGCCCGACGGTGCCGCTCTGCGGGGTGCGCAGCGTGCGGATCGGGCAGCCGTAGATGTCCGCCTTGATTTGCAGCACCTTATCGCTGGATGCACCGCCGCCCACCGCGGTCAGTACATCATAGCGCATGCCGCACTCGGCCAGCAGCTCCAGGTTAAAACGCATTTCGTAGTTCATGCCCTCGATGATCGCGCGATATAGATCCGCGCGCGTGCTGCCCAGCGCAAGCCCCGTGATCATGCCCTTGGCGCTGCCATCCATGTAGGGCGTACCGGTGCTGGCCAGATAGGGCAGGAACAGCAGCGGTGAGGGGGAGTCGGACAGCGATTCATTCAGTATGTTGTAGGCGTTCTTTTTGTCGCGCATGAGCAGCTCAGTCTCAAATGTATCGCGATACCATTTCAGCGATGCACCCGCAGTGGAATTAAAGATGAGCGCCAAGGCCTCGCCCGGCACGGCGTGCGGCTCCTTGCAGATGTTGTGCGGATGCAGCTTCGTCACATCCACGCCGTCCGGCAGCACTGCCGCGATGCATTCCGCGCCGCCGATGCCGTCCTCCGCCTGCCCCGGATGCAGCGCACCCGCGCCTAACGCCGCGGCGATCTGGTCATGCACGCCGGACACCACGATCATCTTCGGGCTCAGCCCAAGCTCCGCTGCCACAGAGGGCAAAATCTGGCCAACCACCTGCCCTGCGGGGACGAACCTGGGCAGCCAATCGCGATTGATATGGAATGTGTCGAGCACCTCGCTGTCCCAATCCAGCGTCTGCTGATCGAACATCAGCATGCGGCTGGCAAGCGATTGATCTACGCCGGCCTCGCCCGTCAAGCAGTAGCCAATGAACCCGCCAAAAGGCAGCATTTTATGCATCTTTTTCAGTTGCTCGGGCTGATGATTCTGTTGCCAGATCAATTTCATCAAAGTGTACATGCCGTTCACAGGCATGCCCGTCCTGCGCTCGAGTGCTGCACGATCCAGCTTTTCCATGAGGATCGACACCGAATCATAGCCGCGCACGTCCGTATAAAAGATGCTGGGTCCGAGTACCTGCCCGTCCTTGTCGAGCATCGCCACGGCTTCGCCGAAGGATGCGATGGACAGCGCCGTGATCTCACCGTCATAGGCGGATGCAACGCTACGAAGTACATGCTTCACGCCATCCCAAACCACGCGAGGATCCAGCTCCACATGCCCCGGCGCAGGGAATTGCAGATCGTATTCAGCATATTCCTGCGTATACATTTGCCCCATCTGATCGACCACGGTGGCCTTGCAGCCGGTCGTGCCCACGTCAAGTCCGATATATGCCATGGGATCATACCTCCTGATTGAGAAATATGGTGCAAGGATTGCTCAAACATGCTATAATGGTCGATGGTTATTATAGCACACATGGAGTGTGGTTGCTATCGTTTTGGGAGGGTTTTTATGAGCATCATCACAATTGTTGGCGCGGGCATGATGGGCACATCCATTGGCTTTCCAGCGCGGGAAAATGGACACGAGCTGCGGCTGGTGGGGACGCCGCTGGATCGCGAGATCATTGAACATGCAAGGGCAACGGGCGAGCACAAGACGCTCAAACGCCGCATCCCGGACGGATTCAAGTATTATCAGATCGAGCAGCTGGATGAGGCGCTTCTCGGTGCGGATGTGCTGGTGGGCGGCGTGAGCAGCTTTGGGGTGGATTGGTTCATTGAGAACATTCTGCCCGTGATCCCGCAATCGCTTCCCGTGCTGTCCATCACCAAGGGCATGATGGACGACGAGGAGGGCAATCTGGCGCCCTATCCGCATCTGTATCGCGATCTGATTGCGCCCCTCAAATTGAACCTGAACGCCGTGGGCGGCCCCTGCACCAGCTATGAATTGGCCGATCATGATCAGACGCATGTCAGCTTTTGTGGAGACGATATCGAGACACTGCGGTTCCTGAAATCGCTGTTTGAGACCGATTATTATCACATCAGCCTGTCAACCGATGTGGTGGGCGTGGAGTGCGCAGTGGCGATGAAGAATGCCTATGCGCTGGCTGTGTCACTGGCCGTCGGGCTGAGCGAGCGGATCGAGGGCATTGGCGGCACACTGCATTATAACAGCCAGGCGGCGCTGTTTGGGCAGAGCGTGATGGAGATGCGTAGGCTGCTGCGGCTGGTCGGCGCAGACGATGACAACATCATGCTGGGCGCGGGCGACCTATATGTGACGATATTTGGCGGGCGCACGCGATTGATCGGCACGCTGCTGGGACGAGGGATGTCCTTTGAGGCGGCGATGCAGGAGCTGCAAGGGGTAACGCTCGAGTCGATCGTGATTGCTACCCGTACCGCGCGCGCCGTGCGCAGAAAGATTGAGTTGGGTGGACTGCGTGAGCAAGATTATCCGCTGCTGCTGCACGTAGATGACATCATCAATCGCGGCGCAGCAGTGAACATCCCGTGGAACGCATTCGAGC
>JAJDGF010000142.1 GCA_030265545.1 Eubacteriales bacterium OttesenSCG-928-N13 | reverse complement strand
TTGACCGTGTCCATGCCCATCGTTCGGATCAGATAATTGAGTACCCCGGTGGATTGGTTGAGCATCCACCGCCAGATAAGGCTGATGACCAGCATGGTCATAATGGTGGGGAGGTACAGCGTGGCGCGTATGAACGCCATATATTTCTCGCTCTTTTGCACAATGACCGCTGACAGGATAAACCCGCCCAGCACTGACAGCAGGGTGATCCCCGCCACCTGATACACGGTGTTGCCAAGCGCCTTGAAGAACACCGGATTGTTTGCCAATTTGATGTAGTTGCCCAATCCCGTGAATACGCTGCGCGACATGGAGATGTTGTACAGACTCAGCCGCAGACCCTCCACGATGGGATAGAGCACAAACACCAAAAACAAAATCATCTGCGGGGCGATAAACAGATATCCCACGTTGTCGTTTTTCAGTTTGCCCGCGCGCACTCTATGCATTACATCACCCTCATTCATCCGAAATGACACCCGGGGCTATCTGCCAACCTCAAGGGTTGCGATAGCCCCTCTACGTGCATGTAGGTGTTACGGGGAGAATATGACGGACAGTTCAGCGTTCTCTGCCAGGATCTGTTCGGCAGAGGCGGCAAAATCTGCCAGCGCTGTCTCGGCATCCTTCTGCCCGGAGAAATAGGCCTGCATCATGGCCAAGTATTCGGGGCGAATGCTCAGATAGCCCGCCGCCTTGTTGTAGAAGGGAACGGAATGCTCCAGAGAATTTGCCACTGAAATCAGGTTCTCGTCCTCCATCTGCCCGATCACCGACTGGCGTATCGGCAGCATGTTGAGCGATGCTTTGGTATATTCACCTGCGCACAGGAATTTCACGAATTCCTTGGCCATCTGGTCCTGATAATCGCCGTGGCCAGCAAAGACCATGCCGCCCTTGACATAGGTGAAGCACTTGGGATCGCCATTTTCGTGGGGGAAGTAGGCCCATGCATAGTCGAACTGCTCCATGGTGCCTTCCGCAAAGCCCTTGTCGATGTTAAAGTAGTTGAGGTCGTTCATATAGCAAACGGCCAGCTGGTTGTTGAAGAACATCTGGAACAGGTCGGAAAGGGTCAGCGTCTCCACGCCGGGCGCCAGCAGACCGTCCTCTTGCAGCTTTCCGAAGTATTTCAAGCCTTGAACACCCTCGGGGCTGTTCATGCCCACCGTCAGACCATTCGCGGAAATATACTCGGCGCCGAACATGCGGATCATCATCACGGTCCAGGTATCGCCCGGGGAACTGCCAGCGAATGCGCCGAAGGGGTAAACATCCTCCAGCGTGGATACCGCCTCGAGGCAGGCGCGGAACTGTTCCGGTGTCCAGTGGATGATGCCGTGCTCATCGCGCTCGGGAATCATGTCCAGCGCGCCCGCCTTCTCAAACAGGGACAGATTGACCATCAGGTGCCCGTTTTCGGCAAAGAACGGATAGATGTAAACGTCATCGTTGTAGGTGACCAGATCCCATATGGACTGGTCGATGTCGGCGCGATCCGCATCCTCGACCAGATCGTTTAGGGGAAGTAGCAAGCCCTCATGGATGTAATCGTTGCACAGGAAGTCCGATTCGAAATAGACGTTGGGCGTGGTGCCAGAACTGATGGCCACGGCCAGCTTTTCCGTGCGCTGCGCGTTGTCGATCAGGCTGACTTCCACATTGACGTTGGGATGGACCTTGGTGAACTCCTGGCCCACATGACTGAGGAAGTCGGTATAGGAACCGGTTCCATCGTCGTCGCTGTAGACGCCGGTCCAATTGGGGCCTGTCCATACGGTCAGTGTAATGTTCTCCTCCTGTGACAGTGCAGTTGAGCACGCACCCAGCAGCAGCGTCAGCACGATCAGGATGCTCAAGATTCTCTTCATCTGACAGTCTCCCCTCGTTTTGTTGGCTCGCGATGCCTTGTATTTATTATCTTTCAAAAACCGGACAATTGCAATGCATTGATTTACCATATCGTGCAATAGTGCCGATTTTGCGATAGCATTGTGGCGGAAGATCGTACACTTTTTTGGGCGCATAGTATAATTTATTGAAATCATGAACAATTATTGGATGTGCATTGATTCTTTTGCATGCATGTCTCTTTTATGTTAAAATGGATTTCAACAGTGGGAGGGATGGCATGATTCGACGGAATCGACAATTCAGCTTCAGACGGCGCATGATGGCGGTGCTGGTATGCCTTTGCATCATGGTGGCGTTTGTGTGCATCGTCGTATACAATCAGGCCTCCTATCAGTCCTTTGTGGAGTATGCCCGGGAAACGCAGGCGCTGTCGGTCTCCAATCAAGCGGATCAATTTGACAGCCAGCTCAGCCAGATCGAAAGCCTGATGCTGATCCTGGTGACAAACCCAGACATCAAAAGCCTGCTGGACTCGTCACCTGAGCAGGCGGCGGCCTTCAGCACCGCGAAAAAGAGCGCCCATCAGACGCTCAACAACATATTGTTTGGCTATCTGCCCATCGCCAAGCGCATCGGATTTTTGTATATCGAGGGAGAGAATGGTCTGGTCATACGAAAGGGACCATATTCCTATTCGATCGGGCCGACGGACTATCAGGCCGCCCACTGGTACCAGACCGCGGCGCACAGCACCGGACAAACGGTGTTCGCCAACGTGATTGAAAACTATGTCAAGTATACGACGGAGGATTTGTGGCTGGAGTATGACTGGGACTATGTGCTGCCGGTATACAAGCGGCTCAACCAGGATGGTTCCGGCGAGAAGCTGGGTGAAATCATCATAATGCTCACTGCCGATGTGATCTTCCCTTTGGCCGACGCTGGGCTTGACGATTCTGGTGTGTCGCAGATGCTGTGCTCACGGGACGCGACTGTGATGTTCAGCAGCCGTCCTTCGGATATCGGTACCAGCCTGGCGGGCAGCGCTGTGTTTGACAGCATTTCAGACAGGGAGCAGGGCACCGAGCTGATTAAGTCGCCCGAGGGGGACCTGCTGGTGGTCTTCAAAAGGACGGAGCTAGACGGCGCTTACATCATTCGCACCCTGTCTCTTGCCAGCTTGTCGGCCACATGGCCGCTGCCGGGCACCACCGCGCTGGCGGTGCTGCTTTCGATGCTGAGCGCCCTGATTGCTTCGGCGGCGGTATCGGCCTATTTCAGCCGACCTGTTCGCGCGCTGAACGAAAAGGTGAACCGCATTGCCGCGCACCCCTTCACGCCCTCCCTTGAACCCGCGCGCAGACCCAACTGTGTGGAATTGGCGCTGCTTGACCAATCCATCGACGAAATGCAGGGAAACATCGTAAAACTGTGGGAGGAGACGCTGCAAAAGGAACAGGAGAAGCGCACGATGGAGATGCGCATGCTGCGCATGCAGATCAATCCTCACTTTTTATACAACACCCTCAACTCCATCAAGTGGATGTCGGTCATGCAGGGCGCACAGGGCGTGGCGACCATGATTGGTTCGCTCACCGAGCTGGTGTATGCCGCATTTCAACAGAGCGAGGCAGAGATTCCCGTTGATAAAGAGCTGGAGATACTGCAACATTATATTGAGATACAAAAGATGCAGTCGCTGGGCAATATCAGCTTCCGGGTGGAATGTGATGATCCAACGCTGAAGGGATGCGCCATTCTGATTTTCACGCTGCAACCGCTGGTGGAGAACGCGGTTTTCCACGGCATTAAGCCCAAGCGCAG
>JAJDGF010000140.1 GCA_030265545.1 Eubacteriales bacterium OttesenSCG-928-N13 | reverse complement strand
TCGGTCTGTGCAACTCTTGTGCATCATGTGCCGCCGCGTTATAGATGCGTGCGCGCATCCGGAAACCCGCCGCGCCGTTACAGATGCGCTGATTTTCGAATGACCAGCTCATGGGGCAGGATAATCGTCTTGTTGACGCAGCCAGAATCCTTGATCCGTTCCATCATCAGCTCCACAGCCACCGATCCAATCTCCTCACTGGGCACGGATACGGACGTGATGGAGGGGATATAGTTCTCCGCCAAGGACGTATTGTCGCAGCCGATGACATCCACGTCCTCCCCCACCCGATGGCCAAGATCCGTCAGGCAACGGATCACGCCAGATGCCATCTCATCGCTGGTGCAGAAGAAGGCCGTCGGGGGCGCATCAACCTGCATCGTGCCATGGCAAGCCCTGTATGCATCCGCATGGCTGTGAACGCAGCCCGTGGACAGCGCGGGATCAAACGGGATCTGGTTCTCCTCCAGCGCCTGCTTATAGCCAATCTCACGCAAGGGCGAGGAAACCACGGCATCCAGATTGTATAGGTAGGCAATGCGCCTATGCCCCTTTTTGAGCAGGAACCGAACGGCATCATACGCCATCGCCCGAGCATCGCTCCTCACGATGGGGGTCCGAATGGTCTCGTCCGATTCGCCAGCTTGCACAACAGGAAATCGGCTGCAAATCTTGTTCATCTTCTCGGCGCCGCAGTATGAGGTGAACGAAATGTACCCATCCACAGATCGATTCGTCAGCATCGACAGATATCTGGCCTCTGTCTCTTCGTTGTGGGCCCTTACCACCAGCAGGCCATAGTTGTATTCAGCCGCCTTTTTTTCCATCCCGTCAATCACATTGGAGAAGAACGAATTGGACAGATCGGGAAACTGCGCCAGCAGAATGTTGGTGCTGGATTTGCGCAGGTTGCGGCCGATGCTGCTGGGCGTGTAGTTGGTTTCCTTGATGATACGCATCACTTTCTTCTCATTTTCTTTGGATACGTAGCCGGAATGGTTTATAATTCTGGAAACGGTTGCAGGTGATACACCCGCCATCTCCGCAATGTCTGTAATCTTCAAAGTATCCCTCCAATGTAACCTATGATATCATATTATGGTCTATTTTATCAAAAAAGTCAAGCTATCATTCGATTTATGGCACGAATTTCGCTTATTCTTCATTTTTATATTCGCAATGCAATTCACAAAATTTCATAATATTATTGACAAATAGATAGACTAATGCTATATTATATGAAATCGATTCCATAAAGAATTCATATGATTCGTGAATTTCATGGAATAATCTACCTATAAGTTGGTTTTCCGCATAGAGAAACGTTTTCACAGCATGATGTGGAGGAGGGAGCCATTTGGGGAAGAAGAACGCGTCTTGGGCAAGATCGGATGTTCCAGCGGCCATGTTCTTTTTGGCGCCGGCATTGGTGATTTGGGTATGGTGGACATTTATCCCGCTATGCAAGAGCCTATGGAACTGTCTGTATGATTACAACTACGCTGTGCCCCAAAACACAAAGTTTGTCGGGCTGGATAACTTCGTAAGGCTGTTTCGAGATAAGTATTTCATCGCATCCGTCCAGCACAGCCTGCAACTATGCGCCGTATGCATCCCGATTATCATTCCTATTCGTCTTCGGTATGCCGCTCATCTATGCGCTGTACTATTCTCTGGTGCCGCAGCAGCATATGGGCGAGATCGTGGGGCTGAACCAGCTGAGTCTGTACAACTATGAGATGCTTTTTCGGGAGTATCCCATCATGACCTGGATGAAGAACAGCCTGATCACCATGGGCGCGGTGGTCGCCTCCAATCTGTGCCTGCGCAACGGCTCACAGGTGGTCTGGCGCGCCGCAAAGACCGCGACACACCTTCTGAATTACTGATGGATGTAGGGGCGGCGGGCGTTTCCTCAGAAACTCCGCTGCCCCGCGACAGATGAGCCCAGATTCCATTGAATCACCGACTTGGGAGGAGCATGACCATGTCCAAGATACTCATTCTGGGCGGGAGCGGATTGATCTCCACCCCCATGACCCAGGGACTTATCGATCGAGGCGACGAAGTATGGCTATTTCGGCGGGGTACGGACGATGTGTTTTCGGATGTGCCCACGATCCACGGAAATCGCGACAATCTGGCGGACAAGCAGGCGGCAGCAGCCAAGGGGCCGTTTGACTGCGTGATCGATATGATCGGTTTTACAAAGCAGCACGCGCTGGACGACATCGCGGCCTTCTCTGGCAAAACCAAACAGCTCATCTTTTGCTCCACATTCAACGTGTTTTCTCAGCCGGTGCCCGGCTTGCCTATATCAAACGATGGACCGCGCCATCCCAGGACATCCTTCGAATATGCGTTGGACAAGGCGGACATGGAGCGCACGTTTGAGGCGGCAGCGCAGGAGGGTGCGTTTGCGCTGACGATCATCCGGTGCAGCGCCACCTATCAGGAATCGGGTCTGCCACTGCCCATCATCGGCGGCCATGGCAACGACGCAGCCATTCCCACCCTGACCCGAATATTGCAGGGAAAACCGATTGTGGTTCCCGGCGACGGCACCAGCACATGGAGCGCCACCTTCCGCGACGACACCGCCAGTGCGTTTGTGGGTGCGGCGGGGAATGAGAAGGCCTACAACAAGGCCTACACGCTGATGTCTGAAACCAGTCTGACTTGGGAGGAATACTACCGCATCGCGGCGCGTGCCTGGGATGCACCAGAGCCCACGTTCGTTCACGTTTCGTCCGATTTGGTCTCCGCCTGCCTGCCGCAGAAAACCTTCTGGCTCAAGGAAGCCTTTCATTATCATTGCTATTTTGATATCACGCCGGCCAAGCAGGATTTGGGCTATCGATGCAAAACCAGTTGGTATGAGGGCAGCCTGATGCAGAAGGCATGGCACGAGCGGCAGGGCGACATCCATCTACAGGATGATCCCGAATACGAATTCTTTGTGAGCAACTATGCCCGGCTGGAGCGAGAACTCATCGATTCATGCCGCGGGCTTTCATCGTGACGCAACGCACGGAGGACGACAGTGAATAAGAAGATTGGTATGCAGGTATTTGCCGTGTATGAGCAATATCTGCGCGAACCAGAGGCAACGCTCAGATCCATCGCCTCGCTGGGCTATGAGGGCGTGGAATTCGCCGGCTATGCCAATATGGATGTGTCCCATCTGCGCGATCTGATGGACTCACTGGGTATGCAGAGCTTCTCCACCCATGTGACCTTCGATCGGCTGCAATCCTCGCTCGCGCAGGAGATGGACGATGCGCTGACGCTCGGCTGCCGCTACATGGTCTGCCCGCGCATCGATGCAGCCCAGCTGAGCACGGAGGAGGGGGTGCGCGATGCCGCGGATTTTCTGGGGCAGACAGCCGAAATCCTCGAGCAAAGCGGCATCGAGCTGTGCCTGCACAACCATCATACGGAGCTGGTCACCCTGCATGGCGAAATGGTGCTGGATCGGCTGCTGGCGGGCAATGGCAACAAGCGTGTCGGGCTGGAATGGGATGCATTTTGGGCGCTGTTTTCAGATGTGCAACCGGACGCCTACATAAGAAGCCATCCCGATGATTGCCCGCTCTACAACCTGAAGGACTATGTGCGGCTGCCCAAGAGAGCCCTATCCCCCAACGCATCCGTTGTGGAAAGGGTGGTGGACGCGCTGAGTGGGGATTGCACCCTGCGTCATGTCCCGATCGGGCAGGGCATCGGTCGGTGCGATGAAGCCATCGCTTACGCCCTGTCCAACCCCAGGATCGAATGGCTCATCATTGAGCCGGTTCTCTATGACATGGAGCCGATCGCCTGCCTGCGGGAGAGCTT
>JAJDGF010000139.1 GCA_030265545.1 Eubacteriales bacterium OttesenSCG-928-N13 | reverse complement strand
CCATGAGCCGCGCCGCGATGCGGGAAAACGCATCTGCCGCCTCGCCTTTGCCGCTTGAGTGCGCGACCGATGGATCCTCGGGCACCCAGCCGAGCAGCGGGATCTTGATCGCCTGCTGCATCCTGTCCATGTCGGGCACATCGTCGTCCATTCTCCGATTGGGCATGCGGTTGATGACCAGCTGTCGATCCGCAATATCATGCTTCATCAGGAGCCCCGCGACCCGCTCGGCGTCCCGCATGGAGACCGCGTCCGGCGTGGTCACAAGGATCGCCTTGTCGGCCCCGGAGATCGCGTTGGCAAAGCCCTTGCCCACGCCCGCCGGGCAATCAATCAGCACATAATCGAACCGCGATTTCAGCTTCTGCACGATCTGATCCATGCGCGCGGGCGAGGTGGCATCGCTGCCCCTCAGCTGTGATGCGTTGATCAGGTTCAGGTTCGGATCATCCAGCTTGATGAGCGCCTGTTTCAGGCTGCATATGCCCTCCACCACGTCCACCAGATCATACACCACCCGATCCTGCGCACCCAGCATCAGATCCAGGCTGCGCATGCCCATGTCCATATCCAGCAGCACCACGCGCTTGCCGGCCTTCGCAAGCAGCCGCCCGAGCGCGCATGTCAGGGTGGACTTGCCCGTCCCGCCCTTGCCGGATACCATCACGATTGCTTGACTCACCTATCGCACCTTCTCAATTCGTCAGTCTGCCCGTCTGCGGGACGGTGATGGAGTCCGTCAGCTTCTTGCTGTCCAGATAGTGGGTGATCATGCTGATGGCGGTGTGCGCCGAGCGCGCGCCCGCGTATCCATTCTGGATATACACGACCACCACGATCTGCGGATCGTCATAGGGCGCGTAGGTCACCAGCCAGCTGTTGTTCTCAAGGTCAACCTTGGAGCGCTGCGCGGTGCCTGTTTTGGCGGCGATTTTATAGCTCTTGTAATCGGCGAAGCGAGAAGCGGCCGTGCCGTCGTTTTCAACCGAGGTAACCTCTCTCATGCCCTCACGGATGGCGACCAGATATTCATCCGCGCCATAGATCTGGTTGACCACCACGGGCTGCTTTTGCAGCACCAGTTCGCCGGTGGGCGAGATGATCTTGTCAATCAGATGCAGATCATACACCGTGCCGCCGTTGGCGACCGCCGCCACATAGCGCGAAACGGCCACCGGGGTCACCTGCGTGATGGACTGGCCGATCGCGGCCATGATGGTTTCATTGGCCGTCCAGCGCAGATCCTGAATGTAGTAGAACATCTCGTTGACCAGCATATGGCGGGAGATATAGGACGTGGGGATGCTCATCTCGTCGGTGAGCACGCTGCGGATCTTGGGGATCCATTCGTCCTTGTTGCCCGATTCGGTGACGATGTCCAGGATGCTCTTGGTGGCGGTGTCGATCGTCTCCTCGTCGTAGTCGATCCCGCGATCGGTACCCACGCGACGCAGCGCGCGCTTAATCATGCTGGCGGCGAAGATCGGCTTGCTGGTATATTGGTCGTCGATGCCGCGATCCGCGTCATACAAAAACGACTGACTGCCCACAAAGCTGGCCGATTCATTGGGCAGCTCAATGCCGGTTCTGGACGTGAGCCCCATCAGCGCCGCCCATTTGGTGATGCCCTCCGAGCCCAGGCGCTGACCGATCGTGTAGAAGAAATAGTTGCAGGAGTTCTTGATGCCCTCAATGATCGTCTGATCCTGATGCTTGTATCGCTGGCTGCTGTCAATCCAGCAGCTGGGCTGATAGGATGTATCGGTGCCCTTGTATTTGCCGCGGTCGCTGATGGTCTCGGTCAAGGTAAGCTTGCCCTCCATCAGGCTGCCCAGCGCGGTGACCAGCTTGAAGATGGAGCCGGGCGTATCGCGCGTGCTGATGGCGCGGTTGTACATGGGGTTCCTCGAATCCTGCACCACCTCGCGCCAGGCATCCGGATCGACCGTGCCCGTACCGAACATGGACAGATCAAACGTGGGATAGTTGACCAGCGCCAGCACCTCGCCGTTGTTCGGGTCAATTGCGACGGCTGCGCCGGTCTCCGCCGTCTTGACGGGCTGATCCAGACTTGCATAACGGCGCAGCTCGGTGCGGTTCATGTCCTTCCAGCGGCTGTCGGTTTGCATGATTTTTCTCTGGTCGCTGGCGATGCCGTTGATGGTTCTTTCGAGCGCCGCTTCGCCCACCATCTGCAGCTGGGTATTGAGTGTCAGCACGATGTCGTTGCCGTTCGTGGGCGCCTGATAGCTCAGCTCGCGGATGATCTTGCCGCGGTTGTTCAGCTCCACGACTCGCTTGCCCTGCCGCTTTTCGGTGTAGGGGCTGAGCTGATCCTCCATGGAATATTCAATGCCGGTCATCCCCACGATGGCATCGTTGGGATAGCCCTTTTCGCGATACAGCTCCATCGTCTCCTCGCCGGAAATCTTGGCGATGTAGCCGATCGAGTGCGCCGCGACGGATTTCTTCGGATATATGCGCGTGGAAGCCTCGGCGATGGTCACGCCCGACAGCTCCATGGAGCGCGATTCGACCTCCGCCGCCGTGCCAAAGTCCACATCATAGGCGATGGTGACGGGCACCGACAGATACTGATACATGCGCGATTGCTGCCAGACCGACAGCACCTTGAGCTTCTCCGCCTCGGTCAGGCTGTCCGGGATATGGTAATTGCTGCACAGGGTATCAAACAGATCCTCCAGCGGCACCTTGGCCACAGTGAAGTTATCGCGCCACTGCTGCTCGCGCCGCGCGGCGTAACTCTCCACCTCAGTGCCTGTATCAAACACCCATTCGCCCGTCTCCTCGTCCCGTTTGAGCCAGAACTCGGTGATGGTCTTTTTGCCGTTCTTCTCAATCAGATCGATGGCGGCAATGATGGACAATGTATATTCCTCGCGGTCGGCATCGCCCGTGCGGGACGGATCGCGATAAAACTGCACGTTGAACGAGCGCTTGTCATAGGCCAGCGGAATCATGCCCGAATCAAAGATCGAGCCGCGCATGCCATACAGCGTGAGCGTTCGGCTGGTCTTGGATTCGGCCGCCTGCTGGAAATCTTCCGCCTGGACGACCTGCATATCATACAGTCGATAGAACACCACGCCAAACACCAGCATGATGGCGACGATGATAATGGCGTAGCGCATGCGCTTTGGTCTCATTTTCGGGTTCCTCCTCTCGGGGCAAGGGTAAACAGAGATGTTGCGCCAATCAGCGCCCGGCGTAACGGGACCAACTGGGCTTCAAAATGCGGTTGTACAATAGATATAGCAGCTGCGTGAGCGCCACTTGCACCAGAACCAGGATCAGCGCATCGCGCACAATCAGCATCTCGACCTGCGCATTCACCATATACACGTAGCCAACCATGACCAGCTCATATAGAAGATAGCAGATCAGCGGCGCGATCAATGTCGTGAGCAGATAGCGCTGATATTTGCGTCCCGCGATGCCCGAAATGTAGCCGCAAGCCACGTACACCAGCGTGGTCAGCCCGAACTGCGAACCCACCAGCACGTCCATCAGCAGGCCGCCGATCAAGCCATACAGGGCGCCGCGCGTCCTGCCCAGCAGCAGACCGAGCGTCACCACGGTCATCAGCGACACCATGAGGGCGAAGCGTGGGATGACCAATGGCAGCACGGAAATGTCCAGCAGCACGGACAGCAATAGCAGCAAAAACGGCATGATTCGTCGTAGCAATGAGCCAACCTCCCGCCTAGGTATTATTTCACCTGTCGCCCTCCCTCCCTCTTTGGGAGGTCTGGAGGGTCACAACCCTCCAGCTTCAATCCGCAGCCACGGCATGATTCGCATTCCAACCGCCGTCCTCCCCCCTGGGAGGTCTGGAGGGTCGAAGCCCTCCAGCTTCAATCCGCACCTGCGACATAATCTACATTTCAACCGCCGTCCTCCCTCCCTGGGAGGTCTGGAGGGTCACAACCCTCCA
>JAJDGF010000013.1 GCA_030265545.1 Eubacteriales bacterium OttesenSCG-928-N13 | reverse complement strand
CGCTTCCTTGCGGAATTTCTGACCGTGACACGAAGTGGAACAAGAAATTCTGCTTTCGTTTCCATCCGAGGAGAAGGCCTATGGACTTCGACGAGGGCGTGTTGACAACTGTCAACACGCTGCGGACCGTCATTGCGCTCTCCCAAGCAATGCCGCCCCAATGATCCCCGCGTCATTGCCAAGCGTCGCCAGCACGATCTTGGCATAGGGCATCTTCTTGCAGAAGATCATGCCCGGCAGCTTCTCATTCACCGCATCCAGCAGGATCTGCCCGGCGCCCGCGATGCCGCCACCCAGCACGATCACCTCCGGATCATACGCATTCACCAGCGTGGTCAGCCCCACGCACAGATAATACACATACTGATCAAACGCGCGCGCGGCGATCTTATCGCCCTGACGCACGCAGTCAATCACCAGCTTGCCGGTCACCTTGCTTTCGTCCCCCTCGGCCTCTTTCGCGATCAAGCAATCGGGATGGCTGCGCATGGCCTCCACGCCCATACGGATCAGCGCCGTGGCGCTGGCATAGCGCTCCCAGCAGCCAGTGTTGCCGCAGGTACACATCTCGCCGCCAGCCACGATGATCATATGCCCGATCTCGGTACCCACGCCATAGTGCCCGGTAAACAGCTTGCCATCCAGCACCACGCCACCGCCCACGCCCGTGCCCAGCGTCACAAACACGCTGTCCTTCACGCCGCGGATGGACCCGGCGAACGTCTCGCCCAAGCCGGCCACCGATGCATCATTGCCCACATACACGGGCTTGTCGATCTCCTTTTGCATCAGCTGCACCAGCGGCACCTCGTGCCAAAACAGGTTCGTGCAGAAGGGTACGATATTGCGCTGGATATCATAGATGCCCGGGATGCCGATCCCGATGCTATCGATCTCCTCCATCGGCACGCCGCTCTGCTCGATCGCCTGCAGCGTGAGCTGCGCCATATCATGGATGACCGCCTCATGCCCACGTTCCACACCCGTTGGCGCGCTCAGCTTGAGCAGAATCGTGCCGTCCTCGTCCACCACGCCCACCTTGATGCCCGTGCCGCCCAGATCAATGCCGATATATTTCATGTCCGAATCGCTCCTTTGATGTATGTATTATCCAAGCCTGTTGCTGACCAGTTCCTTGGCGGCGTTGTATCCACTCTGCTTGAGCCTGAGGTTGCGCGCGGCCACCTCCAGCACGATCGCCAAATTGCGCCCCGGATGGATCGGGATCAACAGCTTGGGCACATGCACGTCCAGAATCTCCTCATATTCATCGGTCAAGCCCAGCCGATCGTATTCCTTGCCGCGCTGCCAATTCTCCATATGCACCACCATGTCGATGGACTTGGACTTGATGACCGAGCCGATGCCATACATCGTGGCGATGTCGATGATGCCGACGCCGCGGATCTCCATATAATGGCGGATCATCTCGGGCGCCTCGCCCACCAGCCGACCGGCGGCCACGCGCTGAATGTCCACCACGTCATCGGCCACCAGCCGATGCCCGCGCTTGACCAGTTCCAGCGCGGCCTCGCTCTTGCCCACGCCGCTCTCGCCCGTCATCAGCAGCCCCACGCCGTACACATCCACCAGCACGCCGTGCATCGTGATGCGGGGCGCCAGCTGGGTGTTCAGGAAATTGATCACGCGAAGCACCACGAGCGTGGTGTCATCAATCGAACGAAACACCGGAACATTGAATCGGCGCGCCGCATCCAGCAGTCCATCCACGCACTCCATGCTATGACAGATGATCACGCAGGGCGGATGATAGCCGAAAAAGTCGTCCAGCCGCTTGCGCCTGGTCTCCTCATCCAGCGAATAGAGATAGCTCATCTCCACCTTGCCAATCAGCTGCGGCCGCATATGTGCGAAGTGCTCCAAGAACCCGGCCAGCTGAAGCCCGGGCCTGTTGATGTCGCTGCTCTCGATCTCAAGAAACTCCGAGTCCGAGCCGGATATCTCCGTCAGCTGCAATGCCTGCATAAAATCTGATATCTGTAGCAAATTCCATCATCCTCTCACGATACGATCTCGCCGCGCGCAAGCAGCTGCTCCACCACCTGCGCCAAACCATCCTCATCGTTGCTGGGGGCAACATGCTTCGCCTTGTTCCTGACATGCTCAGATGCATTGCCCATCGCATAGCCAAAACCCGCATATTGCAGCATCCCCAGGTCGTTGCCGCCATCCCCGAAGGCCAATATCTCATCGCGCGCAATGCCCAAATCCAGCGCCAGCACATGCAGCGCCTCGCCCTTGTCGGCATTCGGCGCGGTGCATTCGATATAGATCGGCTTGCTGGTCACGCAGCTCAGCCTCCCCTTGAACCGCTGTTGAAGCAGAGGCAAGAACTGCGCGATCCGATCCGGTTCATCGATCATCAGCAGCTTGAACGGGTCCTGCTCCATGCAGCCCGAAAGCGGCTGATTCAATGCGATCCCCTGTTTGCCGATGCTGTTTGCATACGCACGACTATAATCGATCTCCCGATCAAAATAATACTCGCCGCCCCAATAGCCCTGAATGTAGAGCCTATGTTCCTCCGCCAGCAAACTTACCTCGCGCGCCACATCCAGCGAAACGGTGTTTTCATGCGTGTATCGCCCCGACTTGCTATCATAAATTGCGCCGCCGTTGTAGGCGATCAGCGGTGCATTCACATCCACCAGCCGCGCCACATCCAGCATCGATTCGGTCATGCGACCAGATGCCAGCACAATATAGGCGCCCCTGCGCTTGGCCTCGTTCAGCGCGTCCAGCGTGCGCTCGGTCACGCGCCTGTCGTGCGTCAGCAGCGTGTCGTCCATGTCCATCACAATCATTCGTATTGCCATCGTTCTCCCCCATAAAACCATTCAATCGCTATCAATTATAAGCGATATTGCGGCCGGACGCAACCACAATTGGTCGATGATTGATTTTTGCGCAAAACAGCCAAACTAGACCCATGAAACAACAAGCAAAGCGATATCCATGGCAGTTTGCGCTGCATGAAATGGCGTTCTATCTGTCCAGCTCCGTATTCATGAGCTTTGTCTCTGTCTATTTCAAGCAGCGCGATTTGAGCACACAGCAGATCTCGCTGTTGATGGCGATGATTCCGTTCATCTCGATCTTCGCGCAGCCGCTCTGGGGCCATCTGGGCGACCGCACGGGCAGCAGATCACGCCTGCTGCGATGGATGGCCGTAGGCGCGGCGATATCCATCCTGTTGATGCGGCTGAGTGATGAATTCTGGTGGCTGATGATCACGCTGACCCTGTTCTCTGCGTTCTATATCGCGCTGCAACCGCTGGGGGATGCGATCATACTGGAAGCGCTGAGCGAGCATGATCAACCCTTCGGCCCGATTCGATTGACGGGTTGCTTGGCATTCGCGCTCAGCTCGCTATGCATCGGCAGCCTTTTGCATGAGCGCATGAACTGGGTGGTCTATCTGACGGCCATCACGATGGGGCTGGTGCTGCTGGCCAGCTTTGCGCTGCCCGAGGCGCCAGGACATCAAAAGACGCAGCAGGATGCTGGCTTCCGCGCGCTCCTTCAGGACAAACAGCTGCGCGGGCTGCTGGTTCTGGTGATGCTATTGCAGGCCACGATGGGTTACTTTTATTCGTTCTATTCGATCCATTTCATGACGCTTTCGGGCGCAAATAGCACGCTTCTCGGCTGGAGCTATCTGATCTCCTCGCTGTCCGAGGTGCCGTTTTTGCTGCTGTCCGACAAGCTGTTTGAGAAGCTGGGCAGCGGCAAACTGCTGCTGATCGCGGCGCTGGCACTGACGATCCGCTGGCTGCTGCTGGCGATGCTCAGCGGCGTGTATATCATCATGGCAACGCAGCTGCTGCACGGCTGGGGCTTTGTTGTGATCATGGTCAACATGGCGAAATATGTGAATGGCACCGTGCCCGAATCGCTGCGCGCGCGTGGGCAGATGCTGCTGGCTGTGGTGGGGTTCGGCGTGGCGCGCGTGGTGGGCACGCTGGGCGGCGGGCTGCTGGCAGGACAGATTGGGATGCAAGACGGCTTCTACGCCGCTGCCGCCGTGTCCGCGCTGGCTCTGATCCTCTTTGCGCCCAAATACCTAACGGCTCCTCCACTCAATGGAAATGCAGATCCATGATAAAATCCCCTTCCGTGACCATCATCAGATCGCGAAAGGGGATTTTCAACAAGCCAGAATGCATTATTTCCCAAATCCATTGAAGTGCGTGCGCTCGGCAAACGCCTTCTTCGTCGCGCGCTTGTCCTCCTCTGCGGGGCGACCGATCGGCAGATAGGCAACCAGATGATGCCCCTCCGGCAGCCCCAAAATGCTGCTCATCCTCTCGCACACCTCCCGATGGTTGACCACATAGCCCTCCACCCAGCAGCTGGCATACCCGAGCGCCACGACAGCCAGCAGCATGTTCTCAATCGCCGCCGCATAATCCTGCACGCTGAAGCAGGTATCGCCATAGCTGATGATGTGCTGCGTCACCACCGCAATCGCCGCCGGGGCGGAGCCGAAATTCGGCTTGGCCAACGCCGCACCCAGCGCCTCGATCAGCGCAGGATCGTCCACGCCAATCAGGCTGGTTGTCTGCATGTTGCAGCCGGACGGCGCATCCAGACCGGCCTGCATGATCTTGTTCATATCTTCGCGCGGCACCGGATCGGACTTATACATGCCGCGATAGCTGGATCGCGCCTCAATCGCCTGAAACAAATCCATCGAAATACCTCCCTCAAAAGTCCTCTATCCCTACCCCATCTCAATCACCGCATCCAGCGCCAGCATCAATGCAGGTTCGTGTGAGGAAATGCCCCAATCGCGCGCATCATGCTGCTCGATATCGGCCAAGGTGTCCGCGGTGAACAGGATCTGCCCCAGCGCCGCACCGCGCATCTGGGCGCAGGCGGCCATCCCGGCACACTCCATATCCACCACCTGGCAGCCCTCCTGCTTGCGGTGGGTGACCATCGCCTTCGTCTCCCGGAAGAATCCGTCCGTCGTCCAGACCTTGACCCGTTCGGATCGCAAGCCCCGCTTGCTGAGCGTCTGCTCAATCGCACGCATCGCGCCTTCATCCAGCGATACCCAGCGCGCGGGCGGCAGATAATGATAGGATGCCCCCTCATCGCGCAGCGCCTCGGACGGGATCAGGAACTCCCCTTCGGGCAGATCCACCAGCGCGCCGCAGCTGCCCACTGCGATGATCTTCCGCGCGCCGCAATGGATCAGTTCATCCAAGATCTGCACCGCAGCAGGCGAGCCGAGCGGCGCCTGGCAAAGCACCACCTCTTCCCCCTGATACTGCGTGACATACACCGGGTATTCCTTGGTGATGGTCTTGAACCACCCCGCCACGCGGCAATCATGGCGCGCGGCGTATTTGTCCACCTCGTCCTGCAAAAATGCAAACACCAATTTCTCGGGCAGCTTCCCCACATCGCCCGAATGGCCGGGCATGATCACGGCACTGGCATCGGTATCATATTCAAGAATCGGGATTTCATGCTTGTGCAAGCTCATCTCTCTCATCCTTTCGAATCGAATAGATCATGTGCGGCATGTCCACGCCGCGATAATGCTTCACGAGTCTGCCACGGACTGTCATGTCGTTTCGGATCGCCACGCCCTGTGATGCGGCGTTTGTATCGCGGATGATGGAGAACACCTCGTCCACATGCATCTCATCAAACGCATAATCGCGGCAGGCGCGCGCCGCCTCGGTGGCATAGCCCTGGTGCCAATACTCCTTCTGAAACAGATAGCCGACCTCCATGACATCCCCATCCGGTATCCCCTGCACGGTGATACCGCACTGACCGATCAAGCCCGGCTCGCCCTTCAATTCCACCGCCCACAACCCGCAGCCCTCTTCCTCGTAGCGGCGCAGCTGGTTATGTAGCCAGGCATGCACCTCGGCATCATCAAACGCGCCTTCATAGGCATACATCACGTCCGGGTCCTGCAAGATCAAGCGCAAGGCAGGCTCGTCCTCCTGCGTCATCTTGCGCAATATCAATCTGGGTGTTTCAAGAATCATCCTATGCGTCCTCCAAATTGAGCAGCTTGGCGGCGTTCTGATACAGGATCTTTTGAAGCTCGTCCTCATCAAAGCCCGCATTCAGCACCGCAGCCAACATCGAATCAAACGGTTTCCAGGGTGCGTCGGTCGCGAACAATATGCGATCGATGCCATGCGCGCGGCTCAGCTGCACCAGCTGCTCCTTCGCCATTTCGTCCGCCACATAGGAGGTGTCCATCCACAGGTTCTCCCGCCCCGCCAGATGCGCCATGGCCTCATCAAACTGCTGATAGCCGCCCATGTGCGCCGCGATGATGCGTCCATTGGGGAACGCATCGGCCACCCTGGCGATCGCTTCAGCCGCGCCATGCAGCGGCGGCGGGAAGCCCAGATCCACCCCGGCATGGAAGCACAGGATCAACCCGCGCGCGAAGATCTCAGCATACAGCGGGAAATGGCGCGGGTCGTCCGCATAGAAGTCCTGGTATTCGGGGTGCAGCTTGATGCCCTTCAGCCCGAGCGACTGCACATGATCGAGCTCCGGTCGCCAGTCCTCTGCCAGCGGATGCACGCTGCCGAACGCCTGCATCTTGCCGCCCATCTTCTGCGCCGCCCATGTGTTCACGGAGCGCATCTGGGCGGGCTTGGTGGCAATCGGTAGCAGCAGATAGCCATCTGCCTGCGCCTCATACTGCGCCAATTCATCATAGCTGCCATTATGAAAATGCGCAATCCCCGCCTTCTCGGACAGACCATCCACCGCGCCGCGCGCGATGGCATCCGGGAATGCGTGGGTGTGCGCATCAAAAACCTTGTATCGCTGGTTCATGTCAATATTGCGTATCCTTTCATCGCTATGATCATTCCCCGGTTCCTTCCAATGTCTTGCGGGAAACGATGCGTTTTTTGATTGCGTTGTCCCTGAGCTCGCAATATAGCCCGGCCAGCTGCGCCTGCATGCGCGGCTCCGTGCGGAACGTCTGCGACAGGCCGAATGTGAGCCTGCCCAGCAGCTGCGTCAGCCCATAGCGCACCTGCATGACACATATCTTGCCCTTGTAGCCGTTCGTCATCAGTATGCTCGTCTTGATGACATCCCAGCTCTTGATATCCGGGAACTCCGCCAATAAGTATGGAGTGAGCGAATAGGCATATGCCTTGATGAAAGATGGCACAAAACTCAAGAAGATGAAGAGAGCTGCGATACCTGGGAATAGATCACTTGTCACAGGGATCCACATCGTCAATACATTGATCAGCACAATCGAAACCAAGACCAATAGCCCCCATGCGAAAATAAGCATCCGCTGTTTAAACACGACAAGCAGTTTCTTGCTAAATTGATTGGGAAACGCGGCAAATGCCATCTTTGTGGAAGGCTGTTCGCCCTGATACAGCTGGATCATCTGCCCGCATATCCCCACATAATACAGTTGAAACACAAACGATATGCCTTGACCGATCACGACCAGGATCGCACTGCGCGGTACGCTCATAAGGCCCCACAGCGCGGACAGCAGGGGTCCCATTTCAACGGACCCTGCCTGCAGATTCTGAAAGAACGTCTGTGTCAGATCGCTTCCAAACAGGATAGACAGGCTGTTAAACAGGCTCGGGATCATGATATAGCACACCAACGTCGCGACCGCCGGCCAGTAAAACTTCCCAGCATTCTCATTCGCCTGGCGCTTGATGTTTTTGATGGATTTCACCATTCAATCACACCCCTCTTATGTGTCATTCGGCAGCCCTACCCGATCGGGCATCGATGCAACATGGATGATTCCACCATTTCACGGGGATGCGGTTCATTCCTCGGATTTGTCCTCCTCGGTTTCGGATGATTCGTCCGTCGAATGAGACTTGTTCCATTCGGGCGAGTTGTTCATGCGCTCGATCTCGCTGTGGGTCATGGTGTTGTGTTGGGCGGACATCCATTCCGCGTCCTCCTCATCGGGCGGCAGCTGCATATTGCTCTCGCCCAGCTCCTCCAGCGAAACGATTCCATCATACACCGCCCTGTTGCGGATCTCGGTATACAGCCCCTCCATCGCGGTCTGCATATAGGACCCCACAAACAGGAGATGCAGCACGCCAAATGTGAGTGCGGACAGTACCTCCCAACCCAAAAAGCTAAGCGACATCACAAACATATCGCGCTTGTACCCATTCATCATGCGGACACTCAGCTTGATGACCTGCTTGGCTTCGATGTCCGGATACTCCGCCATCAGGGAAGTTACCAGGCTATACGAAAGTGCCTTGACGATAACCAGGATAAATACCCCGGCCATCATGACTTGCATGATCACCGTTGCGAATAGTGACTGGGCCATGCCGGGTTGACTCGTGCCAGCGATGAATCCTATGACCGTAAGCAAGAAGAACATCACAGCCACCCCAAGCAGCATCCATAGGAAGATCAAAAACCCCAGCTTGATGCTCACCCACAGCTTGCGCCCAACATTGGTCTTAAAGGTGGTCATGCATTGTTCTACAGACGGACGCTTGCCGCGATATAGCCCGATGAAGCCACCCGACATAACAAATGATAGCAAGGAGGAGACGAGCGAGCAAATCAAAAGGATAACGAAATACATAGCAAACCATGTCATGTATTCCGACATCATTGATTGCGCGTTGGACTGCAACAGGTCGCTCATCTGCAGCTCATACATCTTATCCGCGATCGGCTGTACACAAAAGAACGAGATCACAAACATCACCAACGTGGGCACTGCATATAGCGCCACCGACGGCCAATAGTGCTCGCGCATCATGCCTTTCGCCTGCTCCTTGATGTCAATTCTGTCTATCATCTGGTTTGTTCTCCTTTATTGATGCGGGCTTATGCATAGATCAGCTGCCCAAATACGCCTTTTTCACCTCTTCATTGCCCAGCAGTTCCTTGGCAGAACCTTCGAGCACGATCGAGCCGGTCTCCATCACATACGCGCGATCGGCGATGCTGAGCGCCATGCGGGCGTTCTGCTCCACCAAGAGAATGGTCACGCCCTGCTTGCTGACCTCCCGAATGATCGAGAAGATCTCCTGCACCAAAATCGGCGAAAGCCCCATCGACGGCTCATCCAGCATGAGCAGCTTTGGCCTTGACATCATCGCGCGCCCCATCGCCAGCATCTGCTGCTCGCCGCCCGAAAGCGTGCCCGCCAGCTGCTTTCTGCGCTCCTTCAGCCGGGGGAAGCTCTGAAACACCCTGTCCATTTCCTCCGGCAGGTTGGCGCGATCCTTCCTGGCGTAGGCGCCCATGTCCAGGTTCTCGAGCACCGTCATTTGGGAGAAGATGCGCCGCCCCTCGGGCACCTGCACCAGCCCCATCTGCATGATCTTATGCGCCTCCATGCCATGGATGGGCTGATCCATGAAATGAATCTCCCCCGCCTTGGCGCGAATCAGCCCGGAGATGGTGTGAAGGGTGGATGTCTTGCCCGCGCCGTTCGCGCCGATCAAGGTCACGATCTCGCCCTGCTCCACGCGGAAGCTGACGTCCTTCAGCGCATGGATCGCATCATAAAACACATTCAGATTCGATACATTAAGCATGCAGCGCAGCCTCCTCTCCGGTCTCGGCGATGTCCTCGTCCGGGCTGCCCAGATAGGCGGCCACCACCTCTTGATTGTTCTTGATCTCGTCGGGCGTGCCGGCGGCGATCACGCGCCCATAGTTGAGCACGTAGATCCTCTCGCAGATGCCCATGACCAGCTTCATATCGTGCTCGATCAGCAGGATCGTCACATGGAACCGCTCGCGGATCACGCGGATGGTCTCCATCAGCTCCTGCGTCTCGATTGGGTTCATGCCCGCAGCTGGCTCGTCCAGCAGCAGCACCTTGGGATTGGACGCCATCGCGCGCGCAATCTCCAGCTTCCTCTGCTGACCATAGCTCAGGCTGGATGCGTTGTTCTCCGCCAGATGCTCCATATCAAACACCTGCAGCAGCTCCCGCGCGCGCTGGTCGCAGCCGCGCTCCTCGCGGTCGTAGTAGTTGGTGCGGATCGCGCCATCCACCAGCGTATAGTGCATGCGGCTTTGAAACGCCACCTTGATGTTCTCGATCACGCTCATCGATTTGAACAGCCGAATGTTCTGGAATGTGCGCGCAATGCCCAGATCGGTGATTTTATAGGTGGGCTTGCCGATGGTGGATTTGCCCATCAGCATCACGTCGCCGTCGGTCGGCTGATACACGCCCGTCAGCAGGTTGAACACCGTGGTCTTGCCCGCGCCGTTCGGCCCGATCAGACCCACGATCTCGCCTTCGTTCAGCTGCAGGTTCACGTCCTCTGCTGCCTGAAGCCCGCCAAAGCGGATGCCCAGCGTGCGCGTCTCGAGCGCGGAGGTGGATTTCTTGTCATAGGCATATTCGGGCACGTCCGGCATGATCACGCTGGGTGGATGCTTGCCGATCAAGCGGCTCTCAATCTTATCAGCAAACGCCGCCCATCTGGTGCCCACCAGCTTTGTCATCAGCCAATTGAGCGAGAATTCCTTCACGCCCAGCAATCCGCTCGGCCGCCTGATCATCATCACGATCAGCAGCAGCGCATAGGCCAGCTGGCGATATTCCGCCAAGCGGGACATCGCAAACTGCACCGCCGTCAGGCCGGTCGCCGCCACAATCGAGCCCGTCACCGAGCCCATGCCGCCGAACACCACCATGACCAGATACTCGATCGAGGTGTTGAAATTGAAGAACGTCGGATCCAGCACGCGCGCGCTGTGCGCATACAGGCCGCCCGCCACGCCCGCGAAGAATGCGGAGATGGTGAACGCCATGATCTTGTAGTTGGTCACCGGCACGCCCGAACTGTCCGCCGCGATCTCGTTCTCGCGAATGGACAAAATCGCGCGGCCATGCCTTGACCAGGCCAATGTATACAGCAGCGCCACCGTGATGATCATGATCCAAAACGCGTTGTCAAATGTGGTGTAGCTGTGGATGTTCATCATCTTCTTGCCGCCGCCCGTCCAGGGTGCGAACACGGTATTGATCAGCACGCGGATGATCTCGCCAAAGCCCAGCGTGATGATCGCCAGATAGTCGCCCTTCAGTCGCAGTGCCGGGATGCCAATCAGATAGCCAACCAGCGCCGAAACCAACCCGCCCGCGATCAACGCGATCGGGAAATACCAGATGTTCTCAGGCAGCACCTGCATGGTCAATATGGCGGACACATACGCGCCCACCGCCATGAACCCGGCGTGACCCAACGTCAGCTCACCCAGCACGCCCGTGACCAGATTCAAACTGACCACCAGCATGATGTTGTAGCAGATCTGGGTCATCAGGCTCTCCGCCGCGCGGTTGTTGTAGATGCCCAGGATCAGCTTTATGATCACAAACAGGATCATGACCGCCGCAAAATTCAGCAGGGTGGTAAATCGTCTATTGTGTTTCATGAGCCCACCCCCCTAAACCTTCTCGCGCGTGTTCTTGCCGAGCAGTCCGCTCGGCTTGAACAACAGCACCAGAATCAGTATGCCGAACACCAGTGCATCCACATAGTCACTGGCGTAATATTTCATAAACGTTTCCGCGATGCCGATGATGAAACCACCCAGCACCGCGCCCGGGATGATCCCGATGCCGCCCAAAACAGCCGCCACGAACGCCTTCAGTCCGGGCATGCTGCCCAGCAACGGCTTGATGTAGATCACCTTCTGCGCATAAAACACCGCGCCAACCGCCGCCAATGCGCAGCCGATCGCGAATGTCATGGTGATGGTGTTGTTCACGTTGATGCCCATCAGCCGCGCCGCCGCGTGATCCTCGGACACCGCACGCATGGCCTTGCCGGCGCGGGTCTTTTTCACGAACAGCTGCAGCAGAATCATCAGCGCGATGGAGATCACAAACGTGAGTACCTCCTGTAGGAACATCGGCTTTCTGCCGATGGTCAGCGCCTCGAGCTTGATCTTGGGGATCACCTGCGGGAAGGGCAGCTGGCTGCTGCCAAAGATGAGTTGCGCCGAAATCTGCAGCGCCATGCTGATCCCGATTGCGGTGATCAGCGCCGAGATGCGCGGCGCATTGCGCAGAGGCGTATAGGCGATCTTGTCCATCAGCACGCCCAGCAGCATGCAAAACACGATCGAAAACACCACCGACAGCACGATTGCCAGCGCCGGATTCACCACCGCCATCTGCTCATAGAGCGCCGTCGTGGTGAACCAATATACCGCGTAGCCGCCCACCATCATGATATCGCCATGCGCGAAATTGATCAGCTTCACGATGCCATAGACCATCGTGTAGCCGAGTGCAATCAACGCATAGATACTGCCCATCTGCAGTCCCCCGACCAGATTCTGAAAGAACACCTGCATTGCATTTCCCCCTGTCCCATGAGGTGCCAAATATGGATTTTATGAGGTTCCCAATGTAACACCGAAGGGAAAAAGGAGCATAAAACTCCCTTTTCCCTCAGCATGTTGACAAATTTCTCGGAAGGTCTGAAGGGTCAAACCCTCCAGCTTCATCTCGCGGCTGGCGGCGTGTACGCCATGAAGGTTGCAAGCCCAATGGTTCATAAGTCTGCCCACAGGCAGACCACCGCCGGCACAAATCGAAGATGACGGGTACGATCTTCATTGAGAGCGTAAGCCTGCCTAGGGGCAGACCGCCGGCGACAAGCGCGGCGCCCATCTGCTTCGACGAAGGCGTGTTGACGAAACACGCTTACATTACGGATCGATTCTGGTGTTCAGTGTCGGCTGGCCATCCACAAAGCCCATCATGAACGCCGATTTGATCGGATCATTGTGGTCATTGAAGGTGATGTGGCCGCCCACGCAGTCAAGGCTGGTGGCCTTCATCTGATCCACGATCGCCTGCTTGTCTTCGACGCCGCCTGCGTTCTCGATGGCGGTCAGCAGGATCTTCGCGGTGTCATAGCCCAGGGAGTTAAAGCCGCTGGGGGTCTTGCCATATTTCGCGGTGAACGATGCGACGAACGCCTGCGCCTGCTCGCTGTCATCATCGGGCGAGAAGGAATCGCAATAAATGGCCTTGTCCAACAGCACCGACTCACCGACGAGCTGCTTTTCAATGCCGCTCCAGCCATCCGCACCCAGCATCCAGCAATCCAGGCCGACATCCTGCGACTGACGCAGCACCAGCGCGGCCGATTCATAATAGTAGGCAATCAACATCGCATCCGGCTCAGTGTCAGCGATCTTGGTCAGCTGCGGGGTGTAGTCCGCGTCGTTCTCCACGGCCGCTTCCACGCTCACCACTTCAGCGCCCAGCTCTTCCGCCTTCTTCACGAAGGACTCATACAGGCCGATGGAATAGTCGTTCGTGTTGTCATACAGCACGGCGACCTTCTTGGCTTCGAGGTTCTGCACAGACAACTGCGCCAGAAGCTCCGCCTGGAAGGGATCCAGGAAGCATGTGCGGAACACGCTCGGGTTGCCCGTGGTCACGTCATAGGCGGTGGCCGACGGGGAGATCATGGTGATGTTGTCAGCGGCTGCGAGCGGCGCAACAGCCAGCGTGGGTGTGGTGGTGACCGGGCCGAACAGCGCCGAGATGCCGCTTGAGATCAGCTGGTTGTAGGCGTTGGCCGCCTCCACCGCGTCATGCGTGTCGTCCATCCAGGTCAGCTCAATCTGCTCACCCAGCAGGCCGCCTGCATTGTTGATTTCCTCCACATACAGATCAATGCCCTCGCGGCACATGATGCCATAGTTGGCAACCGGGCCGGTCAGCGGCGCAATGCCGCCAATCTTAATCGTGTCTGCAAGCGCAATAGAGCACAGGCTCAACGTCAAAACAAGCACAAGGATCACGGACAGAATCTTCTTCATAGGGGTTCCTCCTCTTCCTAATGTTGATATGCCCTCGAACACGTATGTTCGTGCATCTTGCAGAATCCACAGATATGATTCATAATTGATAATTATAGAGTGTATATCCCTTTTTTGCAAGCCAAAAATGAAAAAATATCCGCATATTCCTGCAAATTACATCCGAATCCATGCGTTTTTATGTATTTCACGGATTTTTCGCAGTTGGTATGGCATATTTTTGCTGTATTCATGGCAAAATGGCGCGTCAAGCAAGCTCAACGCGCCCCACCAGTTTTGCTCATATAATGGTTATTTATCGGATTTTCGGAAGGGTCACAATGACCTCGATTTGATCCTCGCCCTCCACCACCCGCCCGGACGCATTCACCCCCGCGCGACGCAGCGCCTTCACCGCATCCATCACAGTATTCACGAACATCCTGTGGTCGCGCACATACATCTTGATCTGCTGGCGCGGACGTGTGCGCAGCTGCTCGATCCAGGCCTCCAGCTGCCGCACGCTCATCTGCTGCTCGTGCGCTGCGCGGATGGCCTTCAGCTGGTTCTGCTCGCCGGGCAGCTTGAGCAGCGCGCGGGCGTGGCGCTCGCTGAGGGCGTATTGCATCAGTTGCGCACGCACCGCATGGCTGAGCGACAGCAGCCGCAGCCGATTGGCCACCATCGGCTGGCTTTTGCCGATGCGCTCGGCCAGCTGCTGCTGCGACAGCTGATAGTCCCGGATCATCGCACGGAATGCCTCGGCCTCCTCCATATAATGGAGCTGCTCCCGCTGCAAATTCTCGACCAGCGCCATGAACATCGCGTCCATGTCGCCCGCATCCACCACGAACGCATCCGCCAGATGCAACCCCAGCGATTTCAGCGCGCGCAGGCGGCGCTCGCCCGCGATCAGCTCATAGCCCTCCCCCGTGGCGCGCACGATGATCGGAGAGATCAGCCCGTGCTGCCGGATGGACTCTGCCAGACTTCGGATCGAATCCATATCCACATCGCCCCGCAGTCTCGCCTTGGACAGCTGTATCTGCTCGATGGGCACGATCATCAGCCGCCGCTGCCCCTGCCAATCCCGCTGGAATTGCTGCATGCTTGTCCCTCCAAAATGCTTGACACTCGCACAATGCCCCATCAAGGCATCGCCATATCAGTATATTCAGCCACCCACATGGATGGACGCAATCGACGAACATTTCGCATATGATGGCACACTAACCCGCATATATACCCGCCAAAACCATAAAAAGAGCGCCACAGTTGAACTGCGACGCCCCATGGATCGGAACCTTTACTTCTTCATGACCGACTTGGCCTTGGCTGCCACGTTCTCGGAGGTGAATCCGAAGTGCGGGAACAGCAACTTGTACGGGCCGGACGCGCCGAATGTTTCCATCGCGACCGTCGCGCCATCCAGGCCGACATACTTGCCCCAGCCGAAGCTGCTGGCTGCCTCGACCGCCACGCGCGCGCGCACCTCGTTCGGCATCACGCTGTTTTTGTAAGCCTCATCCTGCGCATCGAACAGCTCGAAGCTGGGCATGGACACCACGCGGGCCTTGATGCCATCCTGCTTGAGCAGCTCCTGCGCGCCCATGCACTGCTCCACCTCGGAGCCTGACGCCATCAGCAGCACATCGGGCGTGCCTTCGCAATCGGACAGCACATAGCCACCCTTGAGCGCGTTCGCGCCGCTGCCCTCATAGAGCGGCAGATCCTGACGAGTGGTGACCAGTGCGGTCGGGTGCTTTTCGGTCATCGCGCACACCCAGCCGGCTGCCATCTCGCGGCTGTCCGCCGGACGGAACACAATCAGCCCAGGGATCGCCCTGAGGCCTGCCAGCTGCTCCACCGGCTGATGGGTGGGGCCATCCTCGCCCACGCCGATCGAGTCATGCGACAGGATGTAGGTCACCGGCAGATCCATGATGGAGGACATGCGCATCGCATTTTTCATATAATCGCTGAACACGAAGAACGTGGCGCAGTAGGCCCTGAGCCCGCCATGCAGCGCAATGCCGTTGCAGATCGCGGCCATCGCATGCTCGCGCACACCAAAGTGCAGGTTGGATCCCGAGCGATCCTCGGCAGAAAAATCGCCCAAGCCCTTCATATAGCTCTTGTTGCTGGGCGCCAGATCGGCGCTGCCGCCAAACAGGTTGGGCAGCTTGGCTGCCAGGCGATTGAGCACCTCGCCGCAGGAATTGCGGGTGGCGGCCTTGCCCTCGAACTTCCACAGATCCTCTTCTTTCATCGGGTCAAACGGCAGCGATTCGTCGTGCCAAACTTCCCATTCCTTGGCCAGTTCGGGATACGCCTCAACATAGTTCGCGAACAGATCCAGCCATTCCTGCTCCTGCTGCTTGCCCTTTTCTACCACGATGCCGGTCTGCTCATATACCTCATTGGGCATCTCAAACGATTCCATGCAGGGCCAGCCGAGCGCCTCCTTGGTGGCCTGGATGTTGGCCTCGCCCAGCGGTTCGCCGTGCGCGGAGGCCATGCCCGCCTTGGGCGAGCCATAGCCGATTGCCGTGTGGCACACGAGCAGCGACGGCTTGTCCGAGCCCTTCGCCAGGCGCAGCGCGGCATTCACCTGCTGGTAGCAGTTGCCGTTGGGCACATCGATCACGTTCCAGCCATAGGCGCGGAAGCGGGTGGGCACGTCCTCGCGGAACGCGATATCGGTCGAACCCTCGATCGAGATTTCGTTGTCATCATACAGCGCGATCAGCTTGTTCAGCTTCAGCGTGCCGGCCAGCGAGCAGGCCTCGTGCGACAGGCCTTCCATCATGCAGCCGTCGCCCAAAATGGTGTAGGTGTAATGATCCACCACGTTGAACCCATCGCGATTGAATTTCTCGGCCAGATGCGCCTCTGCCATCGCAAAGCCCACGGCATTCGCGATGCCCTGACCCAAAGGTCCGGTCGTGGTTTCGATGCCCACGGTGTGGCCATGCTCCGGATGGCCGGGGGTCAATGAGCCAAACTGACGGAACTTCTGGATCTCCTCCATCGGCAGCCCATATCCAAACAGGTGCAGCAGCGAATACAGCAGCATGGAGCCATGCCCGCTGGACAGCACGAACCGGTCGCGATCGGGCCATTTCGGGTTTTCGGGGTTGTGCTTCATCTGCTTGCCCCAAACGGCATAGGCCATCGCGGCCGCGCCCATCGGCATGCCCGGATGACCGGACTTCGCCTTCTCCACGCCTTCCGCGCTCAAGATCCGTATTGCGTTGACGACCAGTTGTTCATTCTTGCTCATGTCCATTCTCCTCGCTTATGATTGTGAAAGGTGAACTGCCCATTCGGCAGATGGTGGATGTCATTGAATCGCGTGTTTGAGAACCGACAGATCCAGCTCCTCGGTTCCCCTGAGCACCTCATATAGTTCCGTGAGCATGCGCTTCACGCCACCCGGCTCATCGCTCTCCGCGTGCAGCGCCATCACCGGATCATGCACCGAAAGCCGAAGCATGAACCAGGCATTTTCCACGCCACCGTCCAGGTCAAACGAGATGCGCGCGCCCTCGCGGTTATCGGGCGCCAGATGCCAGGCCTGATTCTCGAGCGTGTGGCTCAGGATCACCTGGATCACCTCGGCCGCCGATTCGCGCACGTCCTCGCCCAGCACCTGCATGCGGATGCGAACGCTCTCGACCGGCTCCTGCAGCTCATCGATCAAAGAGCTGAGCGTCAGCCCCTCGCGCTTGCGATACAGCGCCTCGATGATCAGCCAGGTGGCCAGATACATGCCATCATCAATGAAGAAATGTTCGCGCAGCGCAGCATGACCGGATGTTTCAATCGCGAGCGGGCAATCGATGCCCTCTTCATTGAGGCGCACCGCCTCATCGATCACGTTGCGATAGCCGCGCTTGAACCGATAGTGCACGCCGCCCCATTCCGTGATGAACCGCGCCAGCCCGGATGAGGTGACCGAATCGGTCACAATCGTCGCGCCCGGGTCGTCCTCCAGCAAAATCGCACTGACCAGCGCGATCAAGCGGTTTCCCGTAATGGGCTTGCCCGTCTGATCCACGATGGAGGCGCGCACGCCGTCCGAATCGAACGTCACGCCCAGATCCGCCTCGTTTTCAATCACCGCGCGGGAGATCAGCTCGATCGATTCGGGCATCTCCGGATCGGGCACATGCCCGGGGAAATGGCCGTTTGGCTCCAGATACATGCTGCCGGTCACGTCTGCGCCCAGCTCCTCCAGCAACGCCGCGAAGAACCCGCCCGCGCCATTGGCCGCATCCACCACCACGCTCAGCCCGAGCAGCGGGCATTGCACATCGGTCTCCAGCCGCTCATACACCATCTTGCGGATGGTCTCGGCATACATATGCTGGCAATCAAGCCCGGTCACCAGCCTGTGCGGCAGGGTGATCTGCATGGCGCTTTGGATCACCTGGGTGATCTCCTCCGCGTCCAGCCCGTCCCCGGCATAAAACAGCTTGAACCCATTGATATGGCCGGGCGCATGGCTGGATGATACCATCACAGCGCCGTCCGCGGCCACCTCCGAATCAAACATCGTCAGGAACATCGCGGGCGTGGTGCTCAGCGAGCAGTCATACACATCGCAATCCGCGCAGGTCAGTCCGTGGATCAGCGCCTTGGCCAGATGCGGGCTGCTCAGCCTGCTGTCCTGGCCGACCGCGATGGTCAGCTTGTCGGGCGTGGTGTCCATCTCATTGGCCAGCCACAGCGCAAACGCATAGCCGATGCACTCGGCCAGCTCCTTTGTCATTTGCACGGCATGCCCATCGTGCGGCGATGCATATCCGCGGATCTCAGACCCGCTCCTTAGTGACAACCAATTGTCACGCATGTTATCCCCTCTCCATCAGCCTGGTCTTGTCGCCCGTCAGGAGATCCTCCTCCGCGAGCGGCAACGTCAGGATAAAATCATACAGCTGCTTCAAATGGCGGAAACCGTCCGCTACCTCATCGGCCAGTTTGGGCGAATAGATCAGGTCATAATCGGTGATGTCCTTCACCACATAGAAGCCCTTGAGGTTGTACCATGACCTGAGAGAATCGGGCACATCGGGCGGGATCGCCATGCGCTTGTAGGCGTTCGTCTCCAACCGGAACCGCTCGAGTGCACGCTCCGTCACCTGCTGCACATGCTCGGGCGCATGCAGGATCTCCCTTCTGAGTGCGTTCATCACGGGTTTGTTTTCCGAATAATAGCCCATGCCATAGCGGCAGCCGTCCAGCCCCACATCAAAGAACACGCCCATCGTGGTAGCGCGCTCCACGCCCGGACGGCGAAACGCCAGCCACACATAATCGCGATAGGGCGACTTGTCCTTGGAGAAGCGCACATCCCGATTCAGGCGGGAGACCACCTTCTCCGGGCGACGCTCGAGCGATGGGTCCAGCTCATTCACGCTGTCTCCCAGCGCGGCCGCCAACGCGCGCGCAGGTTCGCGCACAGACTGCACATACCAGTCATGATTCTGCAAGAAAAACTCGCGATTGTTGTTGAACGAAATCGCGCTAAAAAACTCAAACGTACTCTTTGAAAACCCTTCAAACATAGTCTCGTGGCTCCTCAGTTTTGCTCGCTGGGCTTGCCCTTTGAGATGCGGTACACGCCCGTGCCCGGGTCATACTCGGACAGCGGACGATTGCGGTCGGTGGACTCCATGCCTGCCCTTTTGGTACTGCGCCTGAGCTTGCGCAGCTGGCGCTGGCGCTGCTTGCGCTTGCGATTGATGCGATTGATCATGTTGACCAGGAAAATGATCAGCAGCACGGCCAGCACGGCCAGCACGCCAATCAGCATGCGGTCAAACGTGCGCGAATGTTCATCGATTCGGTAGCCATTCTCGGAGGTGATGCCCAGCACTGCCGTGACATCGGGCGAACTGGACGGGGGCACGGTCTGCCCATTCGGCTTGATCGTGATATCGATCGGTGCGCTGCGCACCACCAACCTGCCGCCCTCCGCATCGCTCAGCTCGGCCAGGAACACGAAGCTGCCATCCTCCACCACGCTGTATTTCTGCTCCACGACGGTGTTGCCCGGGGGCACGACTGCCAGATTTTTCACCTCGCCGCTGTTCTGCTCGGACAGCAGCACATTTCGGATGTCCATCTCGCCCGCGTTATGGATCTGCAGCGAGAATGTGACCGATCCGGGCGCGCTCAGCTCTTCCAGATCGGGCTGCGCACTCAATTCAAGCTGCACATTCTCCACCACCGGCATCACCGCCACCGTCAGCATGTTGCTGCTGGCGCTGACCGGGCTGCCGCCCGCGCTGGTGCCGTTCACGCTGAACAGGAAGGTGGTGGTGCTCTTGAGATTCACACGCTTCACAAATACATATTTCTCGCCCGGCTTCAGCACAGGTACATTGCCCAGCTGCCCCATCGATTGATCGGATATGGCCAGCTTATCATAGGTAACCTTGCCCTTGTTGGTCAAGATCAGCCGCAGCGTCACCACGTCATCGGGCGAAACGGCGCTCTGATCGGCCTCCAACGTGACCTCCAGCAGCTCGTCCGCCTGATAGATGGTCAGTGGCTCGAGCGCCTCGGTTAGCTTCTGTTTGGATTCGAGGTAGCTATAGCGCAGGCTGGGCGTGCTGTCGATCGTCTCGTTGATCACCACGCTCTTGGTGAAGGATTCCTTCTTGCCGGGCGCCAGCTGCTCCAGCTTGCCCACCTCGCCGCACAGTGCATCCTCAATGGTGATGTTGGTGAGCGTCACGTTGCCCGTGTTGCGCAGGCGATAGGTGACGGACACCTCCTCGCCCGGCTGGGCATAGTTGGTGGACAGGGAGCGCGTGAAATCCACGCTGGGCTCGGCCTTGAGCAGCGCGATCGGCGCAAGCACCTTCAATTCGCATTGCTTCTCGGCCTCGGTGTCCTTGGCCAATGTATAGCGGATCAGGTAGCTGACGCCGCCGTTTCTGAGTTGCTTGTGGCTGGGGGTAACCGTCTGGTTGAACACATAGGAAGAGCGTCCGCTGCCCGACAGCGTGCCCACATCCTCCAACAGTTCCTTGCCGCTGCCGTTGAGCACCTGCACATCGCTGATCGGCTCGGTGGCGCTGTTGACCAGCGTCAGATACACCTGCGCCTCGGCCGGCACGGCCATGCCCGCGGGCGAAATGGACGCGCTGACGGACATGGTGTCCCTGGGCTCGCCCGGCTGATCGGATGCCGTCGCTGCCGTCTTCGCAGACACGACAGCAGCCCCCGCCTGCGCCACTTCGCATGCGGGAGTCATGATCCAGAGCGCGATCATCGCGCAAATCGCCACCAGAAGCCAGCTTTTGCTTCGCATGCCAACCTTCTTCCTGCAATCTATAACGGTCGTCACAAAAGGGGACACGGCACTGCGGTGCGTGCCCCCGTCGGATCATTTTATTGCATCCTGCGCGTGGTGTCAAGAAACCGCGTCGATCGCGCATGTTTGTTTCAACATGGTTGCAAAAGTGTGACATAATTGCAACAACGCAGAGAAATCCGGCTTTCCATGATCCGATCATCAAGGGCGCGCAAGCAGATGCCTACGCGCCCAAATATATGAAAGATTATTCTGCGGAGCGAATCGCCGCCAAGGACGAAAGCCGCATCGCGCGCTGCGCGGGCAATATGCCGGAGGCAATCGAGATCAGCGTTGCGCCCAGCCAGGTCACCAGCGCCAGATATGCCGGAATGATCGAGGCCGTGCCGCCCTCATTGCTCAGATAGCTGTTTGAGCTCATGACCTGCATAACCACCTGCTGCAGCGCAGGCACATTGTTGAGCGCAAAGCTGATCAGATAGCTCACGAGCAAGCCAACTGCACCGCCAATCACCCCGATGAACGCCGCCTCACTCAAAAACATCATGCGAATGTTGCCCATCTTGCAGCCCAGCACCTTCATGACGCCGATTTCGCGCGTGCGCTCATAGATGCTCATCAGCATGGTGTTCGCGATCATCAGCGCCGCCACAGCCATCGAGATGAACCCGATGAACCCCAGGAACATCTGCATGGTCTGTATCTGCTGCTTGAACTGCGCGACGGTGGCCATCATGCTGTTGGGCTGAAGCCCCATCTCGTTCAGGTCGCGCACCACGTTCTCCACGCTCTCGGTGCTGTCCGCCAGCACATACAGCTGGTCATAGCTGGTGATGGGTGTCCAGCCCAGCTCCTTGAGCAGCTTTTTGTCCTTGCTCTCCAGGCGCTTGATCCAGTTCAGATTCACGATCGCGCCATAGGAGAAATACCAATCGTTCATGTCGTCCGTCAGGATGCCCACCATCTTGGCCTTGTAATCCTTGGTGATGATCTTGGGCTCTGCGTCCTGGTCGGTGCTGTCCTCGTCCACCTCTTCCCAGCGCAGCTGGAAGGTGTATTTGTCCCGCAACCACTTGATCTTTTTGTCGTCTAGCGGCAGCTCCTTGCCCTCCATCAGCAGAGAATACGTGTCCACCCATTCCATCTCTTCGTCCGGGTTCTGGAACTCCATCATGGTCTGTCCGGACATGATGAACTCCATCGTATCCCCCACGTTGCTGGAGAAGTACTTGCCCTCCTTCAGATCACGGATCTTGGCGAAGTCCTTGGGGAGCACCGCCATGATTGAGGTCTGGTTTTCCATCTTGCCCGTCGTGATAACGGCCTCCGCGCCGAACCAGATCGACTGCATCGGCGTCACCGCGTCCACACCCTCGATCCGGCGTATGCGGGAGATCACGCCGTCGGTAATCTTGGTGATGCGATTCGTGTTGGTCGAGTTGGAATCGCTATAGCCACCATAATACGGATACACGTTGATCATGCGCAGGTTGGCATAGCCCTCGAGCGCCTCCATCTGCGTCTTCTCCGCGCCAAAACCCAGCGAAAACGTGATCACGATGACCGCCGTGCCCAGCACCACGCCCAGCATTGTGAGCGCGGATCGCGTCTTTCTGCGCATCAGGTTGCTAAAGGCTTGGCTGATGATATCAGTCCATTTCATCTTCTTCCATCGCCCTTCTGCGCCGCTTGCGCGCGCTGACCGCCATCGACACGATCATCAGCAGGATCAATACGCCCACCGCGACATACAGCCATGCGGGCAACTGGCTCATGATGGACAGCGCCGTCACCTCCGGCTGTTCGGGCTGCATATCAATCGGATCTATGTCGTCCATCCAGCTGTCATCTTCCACCTGCGCCTGCGCCACAAAGGAGAACTCCTTCTTCTCTACGGTCTGGGCACCGTTTTCGTCCTCATAGGTGATCTGGACATATGCGTCATAGGCGCCCGGCTCGGTCACATACGCATCCAATTCCAGCGTCTTGCTGGAGCCTGATTCGATGTTGCCGCCATAGGCCGATACGCCGGGCGTCAGCGCGGGATTGTTGCTCACGATCACGGCCGAAACGTTGTTGAGCAGCACCTTGCCGGTGTTGGCGATGCCGATCGAGACCGAGTAGTCATCATCCACATACGTTGTGCCGGTCGGCAGCTTCAGATCATCGATCATGATGCGCTGCAGCGGCAGCACCTCCACATTGATCGACTGGGTTTCTGAGATGGCCGCCATCTTTTTGTCCTCGCACTCCATCCCCACATCCACCTTCACGGTCTTGGAGGGGATTTCGGGCATGCTGACCACAGGCACCGTCAGCTCGTAGGTGGAATCGGCATCAATTGTCGGGATATAGACGACATTGGTCATCGTGCCATCCGGCACCAGCATGTCGTCCCCCGCCGTCCAAGTCAGCTGCATGTTCTGCACGTATAGGCTCTTGTGCGCGTTGGTGATCGTCATGATCAGGTCGAATTTGTCGCCCGCTTTAGGCTCCTCCGGCACGGTGCGCACATCCGAGATGTAAAGACGCATCGCGTTCAGCTGCTTCTCCGTGTCCGAGCTGCTGCCGCCACCGTACGATACGCCGCTGCTGGAGCTGGACTTCTTGGTGACCTGCACCTTGACATCAACAATCACAGGCTCATATTTGCCGCCATTTTCCGTCGATCCCTCAGCATCTGTCCAATGGATCTCAAATGGCACAGTGTGCGTCTTGACCTTCGCGTTGCTCTTGACCTTCACCACGAACTCGGCATAGCCCTTATTATAATCGCTGACGCTCGAGCCTGCGGGCTGCTCAGCCTCCGAATCCGCGTAGGGCAGCACCACGCTGGCGCTGATCACATCGCCGTTGGCGGTTGACATGCTGTCGATGGTGAAGGGCGCGGATTTGGTCACCATCTTCAATTGCAGCGCGCGAATGCCCGTCTCGGTCACAAACGCCTGGTCATAGGAGCTGCCCTCGCTTGTGGTCACCATCCTGTTGCTGACGTAGCTGGTATTCGTGTCGCGATTGAAGCAGCTCAGCGGGATCTGGATCGTCAGTTCCTCGCCCTGCTTGACTCTGTAGGCCAAATCGGGGTTCGCCAGATCAATCGTGTTCAGCCCCACTTCGCCATAGATCGCATAGACCGTCACTTCATCGCTCTTGATGCCCGTGAGCTTCTTCAGCGCGTTGGGCTCCCAATTCTTAAAGGTTGCCCCTTGGATGGTGGGCTTTGCGTCCGGCAACTTGTCCAGCGAGCCATTGTATTTCACGGTGGTGATTTGATCTGCCGCGAGCTCGGTGGTCGTCACGCCATCAATCTTTGCGATAAAGTTGATCTTGGGATTGGCGACTGCTTCATACAGCGCCTTGATTGTAAGATCCTCCGTCACATTGCTCTTGTCGTCATCGCTGCTCCATTTGTCGGCAAACTGATAGCCCTCATAGTTGTCCGCGGGCGTCGGTCTCTCCGTGCTCCCGTGATACTTCACGGATTGCGTCGTGGTCTGACCGCCCGGCACATCTTCAATGTATGTGACGGTGCAGTCTGCCTTCGTCACATATTCCGCAACGATGTCCTGGTTCGCCGTCACATTGTTATAGGAAGACGGATTCCAATTCCCGGTAAAGTCATGGCCAAGATAGTAGTTCTTGTTGACATCATCCTTGGACGGATACTGGGCATCGGCTCCCTCGAGCACATCCTTGGTGTCAATGACCACCGTATTCCCGGTTTCCGCATTGGTGTATACGAAACGGACAGTATATATCTTTTTATAATTTGCAACAAACTCCATACCGTCGCTATCAATAATAGTATTCGACGGATCGGGACTCCATTTGTCGAACTTATAGCCATCATGCGATGGCGCCTTGGGCGCATCTGCATATGATCCCGTCACAACACTAGACGTCGAGATGACATTGCCATTTACCCCATCCCTGAATGTAACGGTATACTCAATCGTTTCAGCCTTGGGAGCGGCCGCATTGGTCTTATTCCCGCCATCATCAGATGGAGGTGTCTCATCGCTGCCCTTTGGGGGGTCCTGCGGCGCAGACTCCTGCGTCTGCCCGGGCTCCGCATCGTCAGCAAACGCGACGGTGCCAAGCGGCATCGTCATCGTAAGCAGCAGCACCATGGTCAGCAGGATCGTCAGCAACTTTTGTTTGAACATATTCGGTCGTCCCCTTCCTTGCTCGGCTGCGGTATGATGGCTCATATCAGCCCTCATTCGCGTCCGCCTGTTCCGTTTCGGTATCCTCGATTTCAACCACGGTGCCGTCCTCCAGCGTCCGCACCAGATTGATCGGCGCGGGATGCTCGTTGACGGAGTTTTCAATGATCTTGCCATCCAGCAGCTTCACCACGCGATCAGCGTATTGCGCCATCTCGGGGTCATGCGTGACCATGATGAGGGTGGTATTGCGCTCCCGGCAGATGGTGCGCACCAGCCGCAGCACCTCGCGCGATGTCTTGAGATCCAAGTTGCCCGTGGGCTCATCCGCGAACAGGATCTTGGGTTTGGTGACCAGCGCCCGCGCGATGCCCACGCGTTGCTGCTGACCGCCCGACATCTGGGTGGGCTTGTGGTTCATGTGCGATTGCAGGCCGACGGCGGTCATCATCTTTCTGGCCTGGCGCTGGCGGTGCGCGCGCGACATGCCCTTATACATCAGTGGCGTTGCCACGTTATCAAGCGCCGTATGCATCGCGAACAGATTGAACGATTGAAAGATGAAGCCAATGTTGTCTAGCCGGAACTGTACCAGCTCGGCCTCGTCCATGCGCTCGATCTGCTTGCCCACGATGCGGATATGACCTTTGGTTGGCTTTTCAAGGCCTGCGATCATGTTCAGCATGGTGCTCTTGCCCGAGCCGGAACGCCCGATGATGCAGGTGAATTCACCCGGGAAGATCTGCATTGACACGCCGTCCAGCGCGCGCAGCTTGGTTTTGCCGATCTGGTAAATCTTCGTCACATCGCGAACTTCGATGATTGGTGCTTTCGGCGTGCTCTGCTGCAAAGTGCCACTCCTCCCATGCATAGATAGATATATTGTATCATATAATTGGCATAATTCAAATCATTTGACGTGATATATCGGAAATTCGTTGCAATGGAGGCAATTCATGGAACGGGCGTATAATGCGTGCAAATGCTGCATATGCTAGATGAACAGTGCCCGAATCAATGCATCGGGCGGGATGGTTATTTCCACGTAAACAGACCGGCGCGGCGAGCTGCTCGCCCGGCCGAGAACGCAATCAAAGGAGATGCACGTATGTCCATGATGGAATGCGCCCATTGCAGACGAACCACCGAAGCACGATCCATGCAGAGCTGCGATGGTTGCGGCGGCATGGTTTGTCAGGATTGTTCCAGCGCCGCGCAGGAATGTACAGGCGATTATGATGATGATTATCAAGCGTGAACACAGATGC
>JAJDGF010000138.1 GCA_030265545.1 Eubacteriales bacterium OttesenSCG-928-N13 | reverse complement strand
TGGATGTGCCCTTGGCCTTGGCGAGCGCGTCCTCGGCCTCATTTTTGCGGATGACCAGCTCGTCCATCTGCATCTGATAATATGGGCTTTCCACCTTTTCTTTCAGATCGGGCATGAGGTTGGTCTTGTTCGCGCCCGACATGTTGTTCACGTAGTATTCGAGGAACTGCATGGCCTGCTCGATGTTCTTCGAATTCGGGTTGAGCACGAATGCATTCAGCCAGCCGCGGATCGAAGCGGGTTCGTCATCCGAAAGGGATAGCGGCATCGTCTCATAGCCGTCGTTCAGGATGTAATCATTGAGCGTGACCGTGCTATACTGCGTGAACAGTGCAGTGGGCACGAAATCCTCATCGCCCCGGGTGGAAACGATCACGGTACCACCGCCCTCCTCCTCGTCCGGATCGGGCTGCTTAAATCCCGAAAAATCGGTCTTGTTCAGCTGCTCCAGCAGGCTCTTGAACACGGGCGTGTCAAATTCGATCGGTTGGTTATTCTTGCGCAACTGAGACACATAGGTGGACATGATCTCATGGAACAGCGTGTTTTTGAACACCATGTCCTCCTGGTCGTTGAACAGCGTGATCTCGGGGAATTGCGCCGAAAGCTCCTGCTCCCAGCGGTCGATGAACTGCATCAGCTGGGCGAAGGTCTTGGGTACGTCCTGCTCAGTCAGCCCGACCTTTTCGAAGGTCTTGGGGGCATAGCCGTAGGTGTGCGCCTCGTAGCGCTGCGGGAACGCGATCAGTTTGCCGTCCCTGAGGAGTGCGTCCGAAATGTCCGGATACATCTTGGCAATCGCATCGCGCAGCGTCTCGCTGGTGGACAGATCGCCCAGATAGCCCTTCGCGGCCAAGGTTTCTGCGATGTCGCCGGTCAGATCCAGCACGTACAGATCGCAGGCCGCATCGCTCGTCATGTTGGATGTGTAGGCCTCGCTGGTCGGGTAATAGTCGGGGGTCATCACCAGCGGCACATCCGGGTACTCCTCCTGGAACTTGTTGGCGACCATGTCGTAATACAGCCCATTGATCCGCAGTGCGCCGCCCTGTTTGTAGGCTGGGTCGGTGTTGCGCACGATGGTCTTGTTGTCGCTCGAAACCACATACAGCCCGCCCGGGAGCAGTGCGGTGGGGGAGCCGTTCCAGGTGTTGCTCAGCGGCAGATAGCTGCGCACCTCGGGCTTGCCCAGCGCGATCGATGCATACAGTTCGCCGCTGGACAGATAATAGATGGTGTCGGTCTCGGCATCGTATTCGATCCCATAATCGTCCGAGCTGGACATCTCAAACAGCGGCTGCGTGGAGCCATCTCTGGGGTCCACATTGACCATGGTGAGCGGCTTGCTGTAGTCGTTGTCCTTGCGCTGCGCGCCCAGCAGCAGTCCGTCCTTGTAGGTCGCGATATACTGCAAGGAGATCGCCTTCGCAGGTGCGGCGCTGTACATCCTACCAGCCATATTTGTATATCTGTTCTTTCAGGATGATATCCTTTCGGGCATCCAACTGAGCGAACTGAAATAGGAGCGTGAATCGATATGAAAAAGCAATTTGCCATGAAGGCATTGATGGTGATGGCCATCGCGGTGGCACTGTGCATGTTCTTTGCGAGCACCGTGCAGAACATCACCACGCCCAAGGTCAAACTAATCAAGGTGCAAAATGGGCGGCTGGAGCAGAAGACCACGCTCAAGGCCAAGGTGACCTTCCCCTCCTCCGAGCCATTTTCATTCCCGGAGGCGATCCACAACAACGTAATCGTGCAGAAGATCCATGTCAAGGCGGGCTATCCCGTGAAGAAGGGCGATGTGATCTTCACCGCCTTCATGCCCGATTATGATAAGAACATGAAGGAGCTGCGCGATAAATACGAAGAGAAGGTCGCATCCCTTTCGAAAAAGGATCAGGAGAACCGCAAGCTGAAGAAGAACAGCGAGCGCAACAAGCGCTACAACACCATGATGGCTGCGCAGGAGACGCTGTCCGATCTGCGGATCCAGACGCGCGTGCTGGCCAGCCAGCTGGGGATCGTGCTACCCGAAAGCGTGTCCAATTGGGCGGAGGCCGTCGAAAACGCCGATCCCTCGCTGAAGGAGCTGGTGGAGAGCACCGTGGCGGCCAAGAGCACCTATGACAAGGCCGTGAAGTCCATCAACGAGACCTACAAGGGCAAATCCAAGACCTCGGACGAGCTGTATAACTACGTGCTCAGCCGCAACAAGCTGATCGCCGAGATGGACGATCTGGAGGCGCAGATGACCGCGCTGGAGCTGGCGAAGCTGAATCTGGAGACAGTCTCCGCGCCGCGCGATGGCTATATTTCCACCATGGATATAAAAGAGGGCGACACCTACGACGGCAAAAAGGCGGCCTTCTCCATGGACGACAAGGGGGCAGCACCCGTGCTGCGCGCCGATGCTTCCCTGCTGAAAAAGACCGTCGAGCGGGGCAGCAACGCCACCGTGAAGGGCGAATATGGCGACAACCAGACCACCGTGCTGGGCACTGGGATCGGTACGGACGGCAAGCGATTTGTGGATCTGGCGCTCACGCCCGAGCTGCTGGAGGATCGCGGCGGGCTAGCCGTGATGATCAACCAGGGCGAGCTGGATGTACAGCTGTCCTATCGGGCGGCGCAGGCCACCACATTGCTGCCCGCAAGCGCCGTGCGGGAGGATGACAGCGGCCACTTCGTATATCTCATTCAACAGACAAGCGGCGGACTGACAGGTCAGAGCATGAAGCTGCGCAAGCAGTCGGTCACGGTGCTTGACAAATCAGACAAGATGATCTCCCTCTCGGACGATCTCTCGCGCGAGACGATCGCCGACAAGGAGGATCGGGCCATCGAGGACGGCATGCGCGTGATGGAATATGTGCGCTGATCCGCGCCGCAAAAGGAGGTGCCAACCATGCGAAAGCCACGCCATATCCCGTCCATTGCGCTGATCGTGATGGGCATCTGCCTGATGCTGGGCGCGAGCCTGATCGCGCAGCAGGCATCCCCCGCGCTGCAACACATCACCCTCGCGCCCGCGCTGGCCGAGGAAAAGAAGGACGATGAGACCGTGCGCAGCAACCAGCCACTTCAGGATCTGTTGCGCGATTATGAGACCTTGCGCGAGGAATCGGGCGCGTATGCCTCTCACATGAGCATCATGGGTACAATGCCGGACACCGATTTCATCAACGATGAGCAGCGCAAGCTGGCGGGCAGCTTGATCGCCATTGGCGAGGACCATTTTTCAATCTATCCGCGCACGCTGGTATCCGGCAGGCTGCCCTATGCAGACGAGCTGCGGGATGGAGATCGCGTGGCGTTGATCGATGAGCAGCTCACGCTGCTGCTCTATCGAAACAGCCAGCCGCTGGGTCGCCCGCTGATCCTAAATGAGATCGAATACCGCATCATCGGCGTGCTGCGACAGGGCAGTCGCATCGGCGAGGTGAGCGAATATCATGCCTATGTGCCGATCACGCAGTTGGCGCGCGAGCAGCTGCCGCTGCAAACATTGACCATCTCGGCGCTGCCCATCCCGGGTGCCGGGGCGTTCACCGCGTTTGATGCCGCCGTGAAGGGATGGCATGCGGGCGACACGATGGATCTGGGCAAGGAGGCGATGCGCGCCTGGCTGCCCGCGCGAGCGCTGCTGTTTCTGGTCGGGCTGATGCTGGCGCTGTGGGGTCTGCGCTGGTGGAAGCTGCTGGTCGGGCGGCAGATCCATGTCTTGAAGGTGCTGCACGAAACGGAGTACCTCCTCCGGCTGCTGCCCCGCATCATTCGGCTCATACTGATGGCCACGCTCAGCTTTGCGTGTATCATCGGGGGGATGTATCTGTTGATCCTGTTCCTTGTGCAGCCGGTGTATACATTCACCGAATGGGTACCGGCGGTGCTCGTGGAGTGGGTGGAGGTCACGAAAACGTTCTGGGTCAACCAGACGAATGCAGCCAAGGCGATATCGCTGCGCTCACCCGAGCTGCTCCAAA
>JAJDGF010000137.1 GCA_030265545.1 Eubacteriales bacterium OttesenSCG-928-N13 | reverse complement strand
GATCCTATAGCGTTTGGCATCTGGCGCAGAAGTACACATTCCCGCCCAAATATGCCTGCCTGGTGATCGGTCCGCCGCAGGCCGGGCAGGGATAATTCAGCGTCTTGGACGACAGGATCGAGCGATAGCCGCCCGCGTTCCCGAACAGATCCTTCTCGGTATCGCGCCCGCCCTGCTCGGTCATATCGCGCAGGGTACGCTTGATGCTGTGATACAGATGGTCGCGCTGCTCCGCGCTCAGGTTGAGCGCCTTGGCCTTTGGATGGATGCGCGCCTGAAACAGGATGTCCTGCAGCACGCCGTTGCCCAGGCCCGGGATGCGCTGCTCGGTGGCCAGCAGCGCCTTGGCGCTCAGGCTCTGCTTGATGCCCTCAAACAGCGCCATGAAATAGGGCTCATCAAACGCGTCCGTGAGCGGGGAGGGCTTCTCCCGCGCCGTGCTGGCATAAAAATCGGTGGGTGCGCCCTTGCGCAGCATCAGCCCGCCGTACATCTGTACCGTGCAGACCAACGCCCCTCCATCATCCAGCTCCAGCAGCAGCTGGTGCTTGACCGGACGAGGCGCTCCCTTGGCCAGATACCGCGGGTTCACACCATCAAAAAACTCCAGCTCCAAATCTCCCATCGAGAGCGTCACCCGCCCGGCATACGCGCGGCAGGCATCGATCATGCGCCCGCCGATTACCTCGGCATAAGCCTTCGGATCGCCCTCATAGAACGCGAACCCGTGCGGCGAATGACCCGCCTCCGCAGATATGATCTTGCGCCCCACCAACACCTCATTCATCTGGCGCGCCAGCACCTGCGCCTCGGGAAGTTCGATCATGCAAAGCACCTCACAATCCAAACATATATTCTGTTTGACGACATCATACCACAGATGCCCGCATCTCGCAAGCCATATTTGAGAACAAAACGAAACCCGAGCAGCACAATCTGCCCGGGCAAAATAATACGTATTATTTCGGGGTCATTCATGGATCACAGCGGACAATCAATACAATCCGACAGCATCTCCGACATCCACCACGAACATGACGCCCTTGCCATGCTCATCCACGCACATGGATTTGCGGATGGATGCGACCACCGATTCAGCGTCCTCGCTCTTCACGATGGTGAGCACAATTTCCTTTTCTGGCTCAATGGGCATTGCAAACAGCTTGGCCGTCTCATGGATGCCCGAGCCGCGTGCGTTGATGATGGTGCCGCCGCGGGCACCTGCCGCCTTGGCCGCTTCGACCACGTCCGGCGCGTTGCCCTTGTCCACCACGGTAAAAATCGCGCGATACATGGGTTTTTCCACCACCCTTTGCTCATCATTGATATAGTTCAGATTGCCTGTGCCCAGGAAGTTGCGCAGCGAGATCGAGGCCGCGATCCCGTGTCCGGGCTTATTCAGCTGCAATTGCTTGCCGAGTGCCTGCAGCACTGCCTTCGTGTCGTCCTGATCCACCGCCGTGAACAGGATCTCCTTGCGGATGTCGGTCAGCTCAAGAAACTCCAACAGCTTGCTCACCACTGTACCTGTGCCCAGGAAAATGGTGCCCCCCTTGGCGCCCGCGCCCTTCGCAATGCGGAGCGCCTCGGATGCCTTGCCGTGGTTGACCACGCACAACACAAGATCAAAGTGCTTCATGCTCAATCCCCTTCTTTGCTTCCTTCCGCTTTGCCTTCACCTGAACCATCAGGCCCAGCACCTGCAGCGTAATGATCGGTGTCATCGCCACCAGCGCGATCATGCCAAACGCGTCTGTGAGCACGCTCGCGCCCGGCACGGCCTCAGCCACGCCCTGGGCAAATGCCAGGATGAACGTGGCCGTCATCGGGCCGCTGGCCACGCCGCCCGAGTCAAACGCAATGCCCACAAACAGCTTGGGCACAAAAAACGACAGCAGAATCGATATCGCATAGCCAGGCAGCAGATAGTGCCACAGCTGGATCCCCGGCACCAGAATGCGGATGATGGATAGCGCCACCGCCAAGCCCACCCCGATCGAGATGGCGCCCAGCACCACGCTGCGCTTCACATAGCCCGCGGTCACCGTTTCCACGCGGTGTGTCAGCACGTACACCGCCGGCTCGGCCAATATCGTCACCAGACCCAGCACAAACCCCACGATGATCGGTAGCCACGTGTTGCCGGTGGCGGCCAGGTTCATGCCCATCGTGCTGCCCACCTCCATGAAGCCGGCATTCACGCCCGTCAGGAAGATCACAAGCCCGATGAAGGTATATAGCAGACCCATCACCAAACGGCGGAACCGTTTGGCCGAGAAACGAAACACCACCAACTGAAACACGACGAATATCACCAATATCGGCAGCAGCGCCGTGGCCGATTCCAACGCGACAGACGGAATCATATATAGGAATGGTTTGAACACCGATGCCTCCCCTGAGATCTGCATCGGCAGTGTGCCGCTCAATTCGCCGATGTTTGAGAACACACCCATCGCCAGCACGGCCAGCACCGCACCGGTAGAGGTCACGCCCAGAAGGCCGAAGCTGTCCTCCTCGGAGGATAAACTGTCCTTCTTCATGGACGATATGCCCACAGCCAGCGCCATGATGAACGGCACCGTCAGCGCACCCGTGGTTGCGCCCGAGGCATCAAACGCGATCGCCAGGAACTCAGGCGATACGAAAAACGCCATAACAAGTATAATGCCATAACAGATCAAAAGTGTCAAGCTTAACGAGAAATTATACACGATGCGCAGCAGACCAACCACCATCATCACCGCGATCCCGATCGATACCACGACCAGGATATTGCCGCGCGTGATGATCCCGGAGGTGACTTGCTGCACCTCGTCGGCCAGAATCATCAGATCCGGCTCCGCGATCGATACGAAGAACCCGACCACGAGCCCAACGCACACAATGATCCATATCTTGTTGGGGCGGGATATCGCCGCGCCAATGTGCTCGCCCAGCGGCGAGACGCTCAGATCCACACCCACCAAAAACACCGCCAATCCGACCACCACAAACACCGCGCCAACCAGGAACCGTAGCAGCAGTACGGTCTCCATTGGCGCAATAAAAAAGTGCACAATCAGTACAATCAATGTGATCGGAACGACTGAAATCAGGATTTCTTTGAACTTCTCAAGCAGCGCATTCAGTATACATCACCCACCCTCCCAATCGTTGCTATAATTATATCACGCGATTGTGACACTCGCTAGCACAAAATGATAAACAATTCAGCCCGATCGTGGAGGTTTTGTGATCATCGTATGACAACTGTCTGGAATCACTTGACAACGCGCGCGATTTTCGGTATGGTATTTTATGGGTGATTATGTCGGATTTTCTTGATATGGATCATTGAGAGGAGTGGCTTTTCATGTTGAACACACCGCGTTGGTTGCTGCTGATTTCTGGGGTTTTGTTGATTGTGCTGAGCATCTTTATGTTCACCACGCCCGCCGAGAATGTGATGAGTCTGGCCATCTTTATCGGCATTAGCATGCTGGTTTCGGGCGTGTCCACCGTATTCCATTGGTTCAGGAGCGGCATGTATCGCACCGGCTGGGAGCTGGCCAGCGGCATCCTGTCCGCGCTGTTTGGCATCTGGATCCTGTTTGGTCGCACCATGCTGAGCGGGCTCACGATGGCGATTCCGTTCGTGTTCTCCTGTTGGGTGATGATGTCGGGCGTCATGCGCACGGTGGGTGCGTTCGATCTGAAAAAGCTGAATATGCCGCGCTGGGGCTGGGTGCTGGCGGTAGGCATCGTCGGGATCATGCTGGGGTTCGTGCTGATGTTCCATCCGATGATCGCCGCGATCACGCTGGGTATCGCGATCGCGATCCTGTTCCTGTTTGAGGGGATTGTGTCGGTGGCGATGGCGCTGGCCTTAAAGTAGCCTCTTCGACTTGTAAGGCATAGCGCCTCAAATCTTCGATTTGAAATGCCACGCCTAACAATTCTCATCGGATGGGGAACGTTGCACGATTTCTTGCGAAGCGGAGCTTCGCGGGCAGAAATCGCGAGCGGTACGCACA
>JAJDGF010000136.1 GCA_030265545.1 Eubacteriales bacterium OttesenSCG-928-N13 | reverse complement strand
AAGTTCCAATGAGCTTCAAGCCATCTTTTCAAATAGACAGGTATAATTCGTCAGTTCAAGGCGGCAAATCACAGCAATAGCGGGGCAATTTCAAGGTTTGCCAATGCAGAAATGACAGATTTGACGCAGCATCCTGCCTCTTTCGGCTTTTTAGTTGTCCTTGTTTTCGGTACGGGATGTAGGCAATGGGCCGGTTCCGTAATAATCCTCGGTGCTGGATGGCAGGCCGCGTTTTTTCAGGCGATATGCGGTGATGGTTTGAATGATCGAATACAGCACGGCAAACACCGGAATCCCCAAGAACACGCCCGGCAGACCGAACAATCCGCTGCCCACGATGATTGAGAACATGATCCAGAACGAGGAGATGCCCACCGAATCGCCCAGCACGCGCGGCCCGACGATGTTGCCCTCGATCTGCTGGAGTACAATGATGAATATCCCAAATCCCACAGCCGGCATGACGTTCGGCAGGTTCACAACCAGCATGATGATCACGCTGATCACGCCGCCCGCGATCGGGCCGAACACGGGGATGATGTTGGTGACACCCACAATCACGCTGATCAGCAGTGCATAATCCCAGCCAAACAACAGCATGAACAGATAGCACACCGCGCCCAGAATCAATGACAGCAGCAACTGACCTGCGATATAGCCGGAGAACGCGCGGTGCATCTTGCGCAGCCAGTATGCCAGCGTCTCGACCCGTTCACGCTGCATGAATGCGCAGCCTAGCTTCTTGGCCTGCGCGGCGAACTTCTCTTTGCCAAACAGCACGTAGACCGAAATGATCACGCCGATGAAGAACTGTGACAGCATGCTGCCCAGGCTGGCAGACCAATTGACCACCTGTACCACCAGCGCGCCCGAATAGCTGAGGAATTGCTTGGTGAAATCCTCCCAATACTTGAGCAGCGAATCAAAGAGATTTTCGCTCGTGCCCAGATTGAATTCCCGCAAGAACGTCTCAATGTCCGCGCGATGCGTATAGAGATAGCGCGTGATGAAGCTGATCAGATTTGATATGGAGCTGACCAACTGGGGAAGCACAATCGCAAGAAACCCAACGATCACGCCGAACAGCAGTACATAGCATAGCACCGCAGCGATCGCACGGCATAGAAAGCGAGAGGCCTTCTTTGCCTTGGTTCGCTTGTCTAGGATCTTGTGCAGCCAGTTCTCGAGCGTTGTCATGAAAGGATTGATCAAAAATGCAATCAAAAATCCCATCGTGAACGGGAACATGATTTGGGAGATGGTGCGAAAGATGGACAGCAGTCCATCGATGCGGTATACCAAAATGGCGAACAATACAACAGCGCAGCCAATCACAATGTTGGCAACAATGCGGGGTTGATCCTCCTTGCCAATCAATCGCTTCATATGATCTCCTTATCGATAAAATCGGTTCTGAATCCATTCTATACTATCGCGTGGTGCATTTCAACATGCTGGGACGGCTTTTTGTATTCCCTAGGTAAATTCTATGCGCGATCATTGACAGCGAAATGACAAAATGTTACAATAGTAATACAATTGTGTATCGGAATAACGTATTCGGAGGAACTCTCATGATGCAGCGACCCATGGCGCGCCGATCCGTCCTGCTTGTGTTGGTGATATGCATCCTAACGCAGGTACTGGTGATTGGTGCGCCCATTGCTTCTGCCGCGGCGGCGGGCAGCTATCGCGCGCTGATCATTGGCAATAATGAGTACAAGACCAGCCCGCTCAAGGGCTGCATCAACGATGCAAAGGCGATCAAGGGCGCGTTGGCGACCAGCACAGCCCCGAAATATGCCAAGCTGTCCCTGCAAACGGATTTGACCGCCAGCGGTATCACAAGGGCCGTCAACGGCATCAAGGAATGGGGTTTGCAGGACAACGACGTGACCGTGATCTATTATTCGGGACATGGATATAAGAGCGGCACCGAGACCGGGCTTGTTGGCACAGACATGCGCAGCTATAGCTTTGGCGACATGGAGAAATCGCTCAATCAGTTGCGCGGCACGGTGGTGGTGCTGATTGATGCTTGCCATTCGGGCGGCGCGATCGGCAAATCGATATCCCTCACGACCGACACGAAATCGAGCAAGATCACCGATTACAATCAGGCGGTGATTGATATATTCGAAGGCTCGCGCATTCAATCGAAGGCCATGACCAGCAAGAAGTATCACGTGATCACGGCCGCCAGCACCAAGGAGCTCAGCTTCGAATCGGGCGGATATGGATTCTTCACGACTGGGCTCACCAAGGCGATGGGCTGGAATGCATCGGCAGGCGAGCCGCTATCGAAGATGATGGGGGACAAAAATGGCGATAACAAGCTGACGATCAGCGAGGCATATAGCTATGCGCGCGATGCGGTGAAGACCCTTCGCAGCAGGGGCGACCAGAATGTGCAGATATCCCCGACGGGCTCCAGTCTGGTGCTGATGTCGAGAACGAGCGCCTCCAGCGGAGCGGCCATCACGACCGAACCAAGCGATGCACCCACCACAAACAAGTTGCCCAATCCATCCACCGCGATCCTTTCGTCCGGGCAGATGCTGCGCCTAAACAGCAGCCAGGATCTCACATGGAGCACCGGCAATCAAAAGGTGGCGACCGTCAGCACGGGCGGTCTTGTTACGGCGCGTGCCAAGGGAAAGACCACAATCGTCGGCAAGAAGAATGGCAAGACGATCGTGAAATGTAAGGTGGGCGTGGTTGCGGCCAATAAGGCTGTCAAGCAGGTGGCGCTCAACAAGAATCAGGCGAGCATCTCCGCCGGCAGCAAGCTGAAGCTGAAGGCGCAGGCGCTTCCATCCACCGCCATGAAGCGGGGGATCAAATGGGTTTCAAGCGATACATCCATCGCGACGGTGGATAATAAGGGCGTTGTGTATGCCAAAAAGACAGGCTCAGTCAAGATCTACGCGCTGAGCACGAGTGGCATCAATGCGGTCTGCAAGGTGGAGGTGACACCCGCCAAGGTCACCAAGGTACAGCACAAAAAGAGCAAGGTGAAGCTGAAGCAGGGCAAATCATTGCAGATGCAGGCACGAGCACTCCCCAAACAGGCGGCCGACAAGACACTCACATGGAGCAGCGCCGATCCGAGCATCGCCAAGGTTGATGCGAAAACAGGCAAGGTCACAGCGCTCAAGCCGGGCAAGGTCTATATCACAGCCAAGGCGGCGGATGGCTCCGGGAAATCCGCGCGCTGCTTGTTGACGGTTCTGAAAAGGAAGTAGGCCTTCCAAAATATTTGGTATAAATTCATCACTCCCCGCATATCTATATTCACGAGCGAGATACCGCAAGTGAGTATGAGAACGGGGAGTGATACGATGGAGAACCCAAACAATCAGATCGTGGCGGCTGGACGATTGGAATCGCCGCCCACCGTGAGCCATGAAGTGATGAACGAGACCTTCTATTCCAGTGTGCTGCTGGTGAAGCGGCTTTCCGGCGCGGTGGATAAGCTGCCGATCACCTTGCCCGGCAAAGTGATCGATGTGCAGAATTGGTCGCCGAACACGCTTCTGAGCGTGCAGGGGCAGGTGCGATCCTATAACAAGGTGATGGATGGCGCTGGGAGGCTGATGATCACGCTGTTTGTTCAGCATGTGGTGGAGGAGGATAACGATACGCTCAACCGGGTTGAGCTGTCGGGCGCGCTGTGCAAGCCGCCGATCTATCGATCCACGCCATTTGGACGCGAGATATGCGATCTGATGCTGGCGGTCAATCGCGCGTTTGGTAAGTCGGATTATATCCCATGCATCGCATGGGGACGCAATGCGCAATATGCAAGCCGCTTCCAGGTGGGCGATCGACTCAGGATCACCGGACGGCTGCAATCGCGCGAGTATCAAAAGTTGCTGGACAACGGGGAATACATGCAGCGCAATGCGTTTGAGGTGTCGGCCTTTACGATCGAGGCGGAGGGGGAGATGCAGCCCAAGGAGGACAAGATCCTCGTGGATAGCAACCCGCAGAGCCACGTTCGCATGAACGGTTTATTGGGATAAGCAGTGCATTGTT
>JAJDGF010000135.1 GCA_030265545.1 Eubacteriales bacterium OttesenSCG-928-N13 | reverse complement strand
CGGAGATATAGTCGGAGGCGGGGGAGGAGAGCAGCAAGGTTAGGCCGATGATGTCGGTGGGGTCGCCCCAGCGCCGCAGGGGCACTTCGCTCTTGACCCAGGCATCGAAAGCCTGATCGTCGGCAAGCGGCTGCGTGAGGTCGGTCAGGAAATAGCCCGGACCAATCGCATTGACGCAGATGCCATACGGTCCCCATTCGGTCGCCATGGATTTTGTGAGGGTGACGAGGCCGCCCTTGGCAGCGCTGTAGTTGCCGATGTTGGGGCGCACCATCTGCGCGTTGAGCGAAGCGATGTTGATGATCTTGCCCGATTCGCGCCCGATCATGCCGCGCGCCACGCACCGCCCCACGACGAATGCACCGGTCAGGTTGACATCGATCACCTTGCGCCAGTTTTCTATCGGCATGTCGATGAGCATGTCGCGCTTGTGGATGCCCGCATTGTTGATGAGGACGTCGATGGGGTGCTTTCGTTCGATGCTTTCGATGGCCGCCTCCACCTGCGCCTCGTTTGATACATCAAATGCATAAATCGGCGTCTCATAACCCATCGCGCGGAATTCACTGGCAGCACGCTCGAGCGCATCTTCGCTCACATCGTTCAAGATCACCGTCGCGCCAGCCTCGAGCAGCCCCTTCGCAATCACATTTCCAAGCCCTCTGGCGCCGCCGGTGACGAGCGCGACCTTGCCCGAAAGATCAAATGGCTTCATTTCGTAAAACACACTCCTTTTCGCATGACAGCATGCTTGATTTGAGTATACTGGTGTATCATCACGCTGTCAAGCGGACAGGCACAATGTGCCGTCCCAAAACATGATAGAAATACATATGTGCAAACTGTATAGAATGTAACGCAATATTAGATAGATTTACCACAAATATGTACGAATTGATAGATTTATAGTTGACATTTTGCCCGAAAGGTTATAGAATCTATACATCGGCACACCGGGATACTGGATTGCGTTGTGAAGGTACTTTTGTTTCATGATGCACCGGATCGAAGGTGTGGCCAGCCGGACCTGTGGGCATACGCGTGTTTGTCCCAAATTATGAGGAGGTAGAAACCTATGAAGAAAATCCTGGTCATCTTACTGGCGCTAACCATGGTATTTGGTTGCACGGCTGCATCGGCAGCGGTTTGGGAAAAAGGCAACCCGACGGTATACATCGGCTACGGCGCTGGCGGCGGAACTGATACCGCAGTGCGTCCGGTTGTGGCGGCCATGAACGAAATCCTGGGCGAGACGATCAACTGTGTCAACATGGAAGGCGCGAACTCGGCCGTTGCATGCGATTACGTGCTGGCTGAGCCGCACGACGGCTACACCTTCTTCGCCACTGGCACGGGCGGATTCTCCTCTTACCCGATCTATAACTATTCCAACTCTGGCTGGGGCGACTGGATCTCCTTCCACCCGTACTCTGGCCCGGCCGTCGTGTTCGCGAATCCGGCAAGCGGCTTGACCACAGCGGATGAGGTGTTCGCCTACATCGCTGAGGGCAACAGCTTCGGTATTGGCGCATACGGCAACGGCCCGCACACCCAGTTCGAAGCGATCATCGGCGCTGCTGGCAAGGAATCCCCGGAATACGCGCTGTTTGGCTCCTGCAATGATGCCGGCGTTGCCGTCATCGCGGGCGATGTGCAGGTGGGCGCAGGTTCGCTCTCCGCTGTCATCGACTACATCAACTCCGGCATGCTGACCCCCATCTTCGTGACCTGCGCCGATGCGTTTAACTTCGCAGAAGCTGGCGTCATCACCCCCTCGGTCACCACCCTCATCGAAGGCACCGAAGGCATCCCGAGCCTGAATGAGACCTGGCCCATCATGATCCCGCGCGACACCCCCGAAGAGATCGTGACTGCGCTGACCGATGCGTTCCTCAAGGCGATCGAGACCGATGCCGTCAAGGAATTTGCGGCATCCAAGGGCTACACCATGATCGGCCTGACCGGCGAGGAAGCGGACAAGTTCATGTCTTACTCCATCTCGGGCTATTCCTGGACGCTGTTCAATGCCGGCCTGGGCGATGGCAACCCGGCAGACTTCGCGATCCCGACGCTGGAAGAATACAACTGGGATACGCTCAAGCTGACCGTGGACAGCTACAAATAAGCTGCATGCACAAGTGACCCCTTGACTCATTGATTGAATTATCCTATGCGGGCACCGCAGGCGCGATCTGCGCATGTGGTGCCCGATGTATTGCAAGGAGTGGAACTCATGGAGAAAAAGAAGAGAAGCGCGGCGATCGACTCGGTTGTAGGCGTATTGCTGGCGATCTTCGGCATCTATGTGATAGTCGAATCGCTAAACATGACGGTCTACAATATCTTCATCGATTCTCCTGGCTTTTTCCCGCTGATCATCGGCGTGATCCTCACGATCCTGGGCGCCGTGCTCGCTGTCATGGGCTTTAAGGCCGGTGGCGCGGTGGAGCTGAAGGAAGTTTTTCGTGGCACCTTCCTCAAGAATTTTATCAAGGATGACAGCACGATCCGCGTGATCATTCTGCTGGCATTCATGGCTGTGTATATTTATGGGCTGCTCGGTCGGATCCATTTTATCATTGCGACCAGCATCTATCTCTGTGCAAACTTTTTCTATTTGAAGGCGTGCAAAAAATGGTGGATGGCTATCATCATTTCTGTGATAGCATCTGTCGCGGTATACTACGCATTTCGCTACGGCTTTAACATCACGTTGCCGTAACAGCAAGGGGGGATAGCCAAATGGATGAACTATTCAAGCAATTTGGGTTTTTTGCGCAGGCAGCGGGCGGCGTGTTCTCTGGGATGAACCTGCTCATCATTGCGGGCGCTGTGCTGCTGGGGCTGGTCGTTGGCGCGATCCCGGGACTAACCGGAACCATGGCGCTGGCGCTCCTCATCAACATCACATATTCCATGCCCACCTCAAGCGCCGTGGCGTTCATGCTGGGCGTGTATGTGGGTGCGGTTTCGGGCGGCCTGTTATCGGCGATCATGCTGAATATCCCGGGCACGCCCAACGCGGCGGCGACGGCGCTCGATGGGTTTCCGCTGGCCAACCAGGGCAAGGGCGGCAAGGCCATCTTTGGCGGCGTGTTCGCCAGCTTCTGGGGCACGCTGATCTCCTGTGTGCTGATGATGATCGCGACGCCGGTGCTCTATAACATCGCGCTCAAGTTCGGCAAGTGGGAGACCTTCCTGCTGTCGGTCTTTGGCATCACGATTTGCGGCAACCTGTCTGTCGATTCCACGCCGCTCAAGGGCTGGATCGGCGGCTTCCTGGGTTTCTTCTTCGCGATGGTCGGCGTGGACGCGATCTACAATGGCGCGCGCTTCATCGTGACGCCCAAGCTCACGGCGGGCATCACGCTGATCCCGGCGCTGATCGGCATGTTCGGCATCGCGGAGGTTCTGACGGTGCTGATGGACAAGACACCGCTCAAGGTCAACAAGGAGATGGGCTCGATCATTCCAAACAGACATGAGCTAAAATCGCTCATGCGGTCGGTCGTTCGCTCGGCGCTGATTGGCTGCGGCATCGGCGCGATTCCTGGCGCGGGCGAGGATATTGCGGCATGGATGTCCTACTCGGTCGGCAAGAGCAGCAGCAAGGAGAAGGAACTGTTCGGCAAGGGCAGCTTTGAAGGCTTGTCCTGCTCGGAGACGGCGAACAACGCCTGCATCCCCGGCGCGATGATCCCGATGCTGACGCTCGCCATCCCCGGCAGCACGCAGGCGGCCATGTTCTTGGCGGCGCTCAATCTTCACGGCGTGCAGCCAGGCCCGATGTTGACCATCAAATCCCCTGATTTCATGTATACTGTCGGCATCACACTGGCCGTTGGCGCGCTAATCATGCTTATACTGTCGCTGGTTTTGACCAAGCCGATGGTCTCGGTGCTCCGCATCAACCGCAAGATCCTCATGCCGATCATCGTGGCGATGACGGTCGTCGGTGCGTTCGCATCGCGCTCCAGCCTGTTTGATGTGAAGCTCATGTTGGTCTTCGGCGTGATCGGATTCGTCCTAAGAAAAGTCGGCATACCACTGGCGCCCGTGACCCTTGGGCTCAT
>JAJDGF010000133.1 GCA_030265545.1 Eubacteriales bacterium OttesenSCG-928-N13 | reverse complement strand
TGGCGCAGGCCTATTGGAAGGGCTCCTTCACCCACGGCAACAAGTCGAACCATCCGGACACAGGCCTGCTGACCTACTTCCTGCCGCTCCAGAGCGGTGGCCACAAGGCGTGGGCGTCCGAGACGGAGGACTTCTTCTGCTGCCACGGCTCGCTCGTGCAGGCGAACGCCGCGCACAATCAGGGCATCTATTATCATGATGAGACGCGCTTTGCGATCTGCCAGTATCTGTCCTCAAAGACCAGCGCCCAGATGGACGGCGCGGACGTGTGCATCACGCAGAAGATCGATGCGCTCACGGGCAGCCGCAACATCTCGAGCGTGCAGGACTACTCGCAGAAGATCAACGCGGTGGCCGCCGAATATCCGCACAATCCCAAGCTGCTGGTGTCCGTCTTTGATGTCAGCTGCTCCAAGAAGGCATCGTTCAAGCTGCTCTTCAGAATCCCCTGGTGGTGCTTCGGCGAATACACTTTGCTGGTCGATGGCAAGGAGGAAACGGCCGAAACAAACAGCGAGGGCTTCATTGCGCTGGATCGGGCGTGGGAACACAACACCATCGAGCTGCGCTTTAACAAGCCGCTGAGCAGCGTCACCCTGCGCGACAAGCCGGACATGGTTGCCCTGATGGATGGTCCGGTCGTGCTGGCCGGTCTGTGCGATGAGGAACGCGTGCTGTACGGCGATCCCAAGCATCCCGAGGACATCCTGGTGGCGGACAATGAGCGCGAATGGTCGCTCTGGCAGAACACCTATCGCACGACCGGTCAGGACAGAGGAATTCGGTTCGTCCCGCTCTATCAGGTTGGCTACGAGGCGTATAGCGTGTACTTCCCCATTCGCCAAAGCTCGTTGACATAAAGCCCGAGAACGCTCGCTTTGACAGAACACCTATCGCACGACTGGGCAGGACAGAGGAATTCGGTTCGTCCCACTCTATCAGGTTAGCTACGAGGCGTATCGCGTGTACTTCCCCATTCGTCAAAACTAGTTGACATAAAGCCCGAGAACGCAATGTTCTCGGGCTTTGCGTGTTGACGACTGTGAACACGAAAAAGGGCTGATGCGGCGCTCCTCGCATCAGCTCTTGGATTCGCGAAATATGACAGATTACCCCTTCACCGCGCCGCTTGTGATGCCATCGACGATGTATTGCTGGAAGAACAGAAACACGATGATCTGCGGGATGATCAGCACCATGGTGCCGGCCATCGTGAGGGCGTAATCGGTGGAATACTCCCCCTTAAAGTACATGGCAGCCAGCGAAATCACGCGAACATCCTCGCGATTGAGCAAGACGCGGGCGAGGGCGAAATTGTTCCAGATGCCCAGGAAGTTGATGATTGCCACGGTGGCAATGGCCGGCCGGACGACGGGTATCAAAATGTGAAGCAGCATGCGATAAAAGCCGCAACCATCGATGAGCGCCGCCTCATCCAGTTCGCGGGGGATTCCCTTGAACGCGGTGGATAGCAGCATGACACCGAGGCTTGCGCCCGAGGCGATCGATGGCAGGATGACGCCCCAAAGCGTGTCATAGGTTCCCGTTTTTACGCTGATCATATAGATCGGAAACAGCATGACATAAGAAGGCAGAATGATGCCCGCAATGAAGTACTTCAAAAACGCGCTCTGCATTCGCCCCTTGCCGACGACCATCCGGCCAATGGCGAACCCCGCCAATGTGACAGCGACAATGTTCAGGGGCAGGGCGACCAGTATGGTAAGCAGCGTGTTTTTGATCATCAGCAAGTACGGCACGCCAGCAAACGCCTTGCGAACTATGCGATTGCGACGTTGGCGCAAATGGCGTTGAAGCGCTCAAGGGGTATCCCTATATCATTGCCGGCGGCGAATACTATGACGCGGATCTGCTCAAGACGCTCAAGGACAACGGGCTAAAAATGATCAGCAGAATGGGCGTCGGTTTCGACCATGTGGACATTGTTGCCGCGCGCGCATTGGGCATCATCGTGACCAATACACCGGGGGCAAACGCGCAGACCGTCGCAGAGCATGCGCTGGCCCTCACGATGGCAGCATCGCGGGGCATCGGCATCGCCGATGCGCAGATGCATGGCGGCACATGGAAGGCGCCGCGCATGAGGGATCTGACGGGCCGCACATTTGGGCTGATCGGCTTTGGCAACATCGCGCGGCATTATGCGCGGCTCGTTGCGCCATTGGCCGGACGGATCCTGGCCTATGATGCGTATCAGGACGAAGACATCGCAAGGGCGCTGCACGTGGAATATGTGTCGATGGACGAATTGCTCGCGCAATCGGACGTGTTGAGCCTGCATATTCCGCTGAGCGATGATACCAAGGGGCTCATCGATCGTGTGCGGATCGCCCAAATGAAGCCCGATGCCATCCTGATCAATACCAGCCGAGGCGAGGTCATCGATGAGGCGGCGCTGTGCGATGCCCTTTCGCATGATCGGCTCTTCGCGGCGGGTCTGGATGTATTCTGCCACGAGCCGCTGGAGCAGGACTCGCCGCTGCGGGGTTTGGACAACTGCGTGATGACGCCGCACTGCGCATCCCTGACGCCGGAGGCATTTCAGTCGATGCTTCGCGCAAACATTGACAGCATCGAGGCGCACATCACCGGCAAAGGAAGGCTCTCTCAGGTGAATTAAAGGGCTATACTCGATGGATGTATCATTGGAGGGTTGACAATGTCTATACGTTTTGGCATCATCGGTACAGGCGTCATTTCGACCAGATTTGGTGGCGTCGTCGCGAAAACGGACGGCGTGACACTGCATGCCGTTGCCGACACCAACGAAGCAATGGCCGCCAAATTCGCGGAAACATACGGCGTCCCGCAGGTGTATCACAATATCGATGCCCTGTTGCAGGATAAGGATGTGGATGTTGTCTACATTGGCGCGCCGACATCCTTCCACACGTTCATGGCGAAGCGGGCGATTCTGTGCGGCAAGGCCGTGATTTCGGAAAAGCCCATGTCCATGACCGCCGCGGACGCCGAATCATTGAAGGCGCTGGCCGAAGCGAACGATTGCTTTTTGATGGAAGGCATGTGGACGCTGTGCATGCCTGCCGTGTTGCAGGCCAAAAAATGGATCGAGGCGGGGCGCATTGGTCGCGTCCGCCAGATCTATTCCGAGTTCTCATTCCGCGCGCCCTATACCCCAGCGCAGCGATTGTTCAATCCCGCGCTGGGTGGCGGCAGCCTCTTTGACGTGGGCGTTTACTGCATCTTCCTGTCCAATTTTATCATGGGCAGCGCCCCAACCACCGTGTGCGGCGTCGCGGATATCGCGCCAACCGGCGTGGATGTAAATGCGGCATTCACGCTCAAATATCCCACCGGCGGCATTGCCAGCGGCGTTTGTGGCTTCCAGGCACGTTCAAACACAAATGCATGGATTTATGGATCGGATGGCAGCATCTGGCTGGATGATTTTTATCGCTGCCAGTGCGCGGAACTGAGAGACCAGGACGGGAATGTCGTCGAGCGCTTTGAAGAATCCTGCGAGGATGGCTTTGCCTATGAGATCAAGCACGTCAGGGATCTGCTGCTCGCTGGGAAGACGCAGAGCCCCCTCATACCGCTTCAGGCAAGCGTGGACTGCGCCAAGGTGTATGACCAGCTCCTGACGCAATGGGGCATCTCAGCCGCCCCAGTGATGTGACCTCAGTCCCTCCAGTGACGTGATCCTCAGCCGCTTCAGTGACGTGATTCTCAGCCGCTTCAGTGACGTGATCTCAGCCGCTTCAGTGACATGATCCTCAGCCGCTTCAGTGACGTGATCTCAGTCGCTTCAGTGACGTGATAGGAGCCTTTGGCATCCCGTCTGCGGCGCCAGTTGTTTTCTTGGGTACACTTTATGGTCTTGAACGGATCGTTGTACTCTGCTGCGAGCTCTCGTATGCTCTCCCCCAGCAGCGTGCTTCGTCACAATCTCATCTATGATCCCCTGAGGCGTATTCGGTGTCCCTGTTTCTCTGGACATAGCCAGACCTCCTGTCGTAGTTCTTTTTCTACAACAGGAGGCCTTTTTTGCTATGTCCGTCTTTAGGACTTGTGCACTGCTGAACTGCACCCCAAAAGTTAGACAGTATGATAAACTGTTTAAAGGAAGGGGGTGCAGTTCAAGTGGAAGGCGGGCA
>JAJDGF010000132.1 GCA_030265545.1 Eubacteriales bacterium OttesenSCG-928-N13 | reverse complement strand
CCTTCATTATTCCTGCGAAAGAGCGCCTTGAACTGACGAAATTCCCTTGCATCCTGCGCTTGCTCCCTTTTTTGAAACAAGCCCTAGGCGGCTAGGATCTCATCGATCTGATGTGCGTTCAATGCTTCGTGCTCGATCAACCCTTCCACCAGACGCATCAGCTGCTCATTGTGCTGCGTCAGCAGCGCTGTAACGGCTTCAAAATGGCGATTGAGTGTGTCGGCGCACAGATTGTAGGCGTCCGCTCCCCCACCCCCACAGGCCTTGGAGAGCGGCCTGATCGCCACCCCCGGCGAGCCCTCCATCCCGAGATCCAGCACCATCGAGGAGACCAACTCCGCCGCGCGCTGAAGGTCGCTCGATGCACCGGCAGTCAGTTCATTTTCGCCCGCGATCAGCCGCTCGGCTGCGCGTCCGGCGAGCAGGATCTGCACCTGCCGATCCAATCTATCCTTCATCATGATGCTGCTTTCGGGCGGGATGGAGAGGCTGTATCCGGCTGCGCCCTTCGCCGTGGGCAAAATGCTCACGCGCGTCAGTCTGTGTTCGGGCAGCAGAAGCTTGGTGGCCAGCGCGTGCCCCGCTTCGTGCAGCGCGATGATGAGCTTTTCGTTTGCTGTGGCGATGGATGCCTTGTCCGCGCCCGCCACGGTGGTCAGATAGGCCGCGTCGATGTCGGATCTTTCGATCACGTCCCCGCCACGCCGAGCGGCTCTGATTGCCGCTTCATTCAATAGAGATTCCAGCGATGCACCGCTAAAAAGCACCGTATCATGCGCAAGCGCGTCCATATCGACCGCCTGATCGATCGGTTTGTTCTTGCTGTGCAGGCTCAATATGCTCAGGCGCTCGCGCTTTCCGGGCAACCCCACCTCAATCTGTCGATCGAACCGGCCGGGTCGCAGCAGCGCCGGATCGAGCGTATCGATGCGATTTGTGGCGGCCACCACGATGATCCCCTCACTGTGATGAAATCCAGACATCTCGCTCAGCAGCGCATTCAACGTTTGATCGCGTTCGTCGGATGAATTGTCATCCCGCCGCTTGCCCATCGCATCAATTTCGTCGATAAAGATCACGCACTTTCCTACCTTGCGCGCTTTGCCGAACAATTCCCGAACGCGACTCGCGCCCACGCCCACATACATTTGCACAAAATCCGAACCGGACAGCGCATAAAACGGAACGCCTGCCTCCCCCGCCAACGCCTTTGCCAGCAGGGTTTTGCCGGTTCCTGGCGGACCATATAGCAGCACACCGCAGGGCATGCGCGCGCCCAGCTTCTGATATTTTTCGGGCTCACGCAGATAATCCACCAGCTCTTTTAGGCTGCCGAGCGCCTCCTCGTTGGCGGCGACAGCATGAAAATCGATCGCATGCTTCGAATCAATCGCCTCAAAGCGCTCCTGTTTTCCTTGAAAACCGCTCCTCATGGGCTGCCTTGAGCGCGTGAAGACCAAAACGACGGACGCAATCAGCACCAGCCCAAGCACCAACCGCAGCAGCGAATCGATATTCATCTGCGGTGCAAAGCTGGCAATCGCGATGCCCAGCGCCACACCCCCGCACGCAACCCATGCAAATGTCAACCAACGTTTATGCTGTATCATCAAAAACACATCCCATACCATGTTAGTACAATTATACGTTTATATCGATTTCACGTCTAGGAACAACATCTGGCAATAAATCGATTGCATGCTGGACATACTATCAAAACCAGATTTGTTTTGGGGTGTGTGCATGAAGAAAAGTAAGGGCAGAATCGCGGCCATCGTGCTGCTGGGATTGGTCGTGCTTGTGCTGGGCGCAGCGCTCATTGGATGGAGCGCGATTTCGCTTGATGTGGATAAGCTCGAGAACATGGATCAGGCAAGCTCCGTCTATGACAACAAGGGCAACCAGATCGCCTTGGTTTCAGGCGTTGAAAAGCGCATGAATGTCAGCTTGAAAAGTGTGCCAAGAGACGTACAAAATGCGTTTTTGGCGGCGGAGGACGCGCGGTTCTATGACCATTTCGGGATCGATACATGGCGCATGTCGGGCGCGTTGGTAAGCAATCTCAAATCGGGCAGCTATGGCCAGGGTGCGAGCACCATCACGCAGCAGCTGATCAAATTGACCTATTTATCGAGCGAGAAAACCATGGCGCGCAAGCTGACCGAGATCGTGCTGGCGCTAAAGCTCGAGCGCACGCTGTCAAAGGACGAGATCCTGGAGCGCTATTTGAACACCGTATACTTTGGTGCAGGCGCGTACGGCATTCAATCCGCTGCGCGCACCTATTTCGATATCGATACCGATCGGTTGACACTGGCGCAGGGCGCGGCGCTGGCGGCGATCATCAAATCGCCCAGCAACTATGCACCGCACCTGAACCCGGAGAAGACCATCGAGCGCAGGAAAATGGTGCTCAGTTCCATGGTGGAGAACGAATTTATCACCCAAGAACAGGCAGATATGGCAGGCGCTACGCCACTCAATCTGGCCAAGATGGGCGAGGACACAGCCTCCCACCCCTGGTATGTGGATCAGGCGATGACAGAGGCTGCGGGCGCGCTGCAGGTGGATATGGACGAGCTGCTCAGCGGTGGCTATCAGATCCATACGGCGCTGGATGAGCAGATGCAATCCTCCGCCGAAAAGCTGTTTGAGAACGCAGCGAATTTCCCGGGCAATGCCAAAGATGGGCAGCAGGTGCAGGCGGCATTTGTGGCAATGGATCCGGATACCGGCGAGGTGCTCGCGATGATCGGCGGTCGTGAATATGGCGTAAAGCGCGGGCTGAACCGTGCCACACAGATCAAGCGCCAGCCGGGCTCCGCGCTGAAACCCATCTCCGTATATGCCGCCGCCATCGATCAATATGGCTATCTCCCCGTCAGCACGATTGACGATACGCAGCGCGATTTCGGCAATGGCTATTCGCCCAGGAATGTAGGCGGCAGCTATCACGGCATCGTCACGCTGCGCGAATCGCTCGCGCGCTCGCTGAATGCGGCCAGCGTGGATCTGCTCACGAAGATGGATATCAATTCGGTGCTACGATATATGAAGAAAGCCGGCATCGAGACGGATGAATTCGATAACAATCTATCCCTCGCACTGGGCTCCATGACCTACGGCACCTCCCCCATGACCCTCTGCGAAGCCTATATTCCACTGGCGAACGAGGGCAATGCCAGTGAGGGGCATCTGGTGCGCAAGATATTGAATCGGGATGGCGCGACCGTCTATCAATCCACATCCAATGAGCAGCGCGTGATGAAGCCGGAGAGCGCCTATATGCTGACCAGCATGCTCAAATCGGCCGCCCAATGGGGCAGCGCCGCCAAACTGAGCGCTCTCGGGTTCGACGTAGCTGGTAAGACGGGCACCGTCGCGCAGCAGAGCGGCGGCAATCGGGACATTTGGACGGTGGCCTATACGCCAAAATTGGTCACTACCGTGTGGATGGGATTTGACCTGCCCGATTCCGAGCACACGATGAGCGACGCCTCCAGCGGGAGCAATCAACCTGCCGCGCTGCTGACGGCATTTTTGAAACAGAATAAGGAGGCCGTATCAGGCGAACGATTCCAGATACCGAGCACGCTCACCGAGGTGCTGCTCGATCAGCGCGCACTTGAAACAAAGCATCGCCCCATGCTCGCCTCCGAGTATACGCCAAAATCGCTGGTTCTGACCGAGGTATTCCCATCCGATCGTGTGCCCACGGAGATATCAAACGTATGGCAGCCGCCCACGCGCGTATTTGACCTATCGGGCGAATTGAGCACGCCCAGCAGCGGGCAACTGCGCTTCACCGTATTGCAGGCGGACGCTGTATATCGTCTCTATCGGGTGGATGAAAGTGCGCAAACATTGGTCGCAGAACTCCAGGGTGAGCCGGGCGATGTGATCCGATTCACCGATGAACAGTCCTATGAAAAGGCGGAATACTATGTGATCCCGGTGCACGCGGAGCTGCTCGAGGAGGGTATCGTGCTAGAGGGCAAGGCATCCGACAGCATCCGAATCGAGCGGCCGTTTGGCTTCAGTGATTGGATCTTCTTTCAGACACCGGAAGCCACGCCCGAGCCATCCCCCATCCCAATTCCGTCTGAGGAGCCACTGTTTGATGATCCCGAGGAAGACACCTGGAAAC
>JAJDGF010000134.1 GCA_030265545.1 Eubacteriales bacterium OttesenSCG-928-N13 | reverse complement strand
GCGCGACGATCGCGAACAGGTTGCTTTCGGCCAGACGACACAGCTTTCTCAGATCGCGTACCTTCGCAAGGGGCATCCCCACGTAGCCGCAATCGTACTCCTCCAAAAAATCCCGCGTCTGCACGCGCGGTTCCGCCTCGCCCCATTTGCTGTAGGGCACAAACGGCGCCACCAGCGGAGCCGCCCAAGCGACCTTGCTCTTGAGCCGCATCGCCGCCGACATGCACACGAGCGAATCCACCGGATACTCCTCCGCCAGCAGCAGCGACAGTGTACCGCCCATCGAGAGCCCCATCACGGTGACCGTTTCGCAGCGCTCGCGCAATTGCACATAGCTTGTCCGCGCCGTCTCTAGCCACTGGTGCCAGTTGCTCCTTCGCATCTCCTGAAGCGTCAGCCCATGCCCGGGCAGCAGCGGTGCGCTCACGGTGTAGCCCTGCTCATGCAGCTTCTCCCCCAGCCAACGCATGTGGCCGGGCGAGCCGGTGAAGCCATGCAGCAGCAGGCAGCCATGCTGCCCGCCCTCAAATAAGAATGCGTGCTTGTACTCCATATTCGGCGTCATGGCAGCTCCTCCTCATACATAGACATGCTCCGTGAGGCATGATCTAAGGGCGTGTTGACACGATTTAAAATGGTCAGATTTCGTTCGATTTTTTTGTCTCACAAGGCGCTTTTCCAAAGGAATACTGGAAGTATTTCGAGGGAAAGCAACGCAGTGAGGCGGAAAACCGAGCGGAAGATGGCCGTTGAGCGGTCGTGTCAACATGCCCTAGTATATTCATGGACGCGCCTGGGTATTTCCACATCAAATGATTCGGATCGGCACACCGGTTCTGATCTGACCCTGGCTGAGCGACGCGATCATCGAGATCAGGTCGTCATAGAGCGCAGCATGGGTGACCAGGCACAGCATATCCTTCACGCGGCTCACGCGCGCATTGGGCATCTGACCGGCCACATAGGCATGCGCCGAATCCAGATCGTCCGCCTCGATGCGCACCATCAGCTGCACGGGGTCCATGCCCTGCTCCACATATTCAGGCACATTCAGCGGCTCCGGCATGTCCGCCGCGCCGCGCGCAATCTCAATCAAGTCGCCCACGATGGCGCTGGCGGTGGGCAAGCTGCCCGCCCCGCGTCCGCGGAACGCCACCTCTCCCACAAAATCACCCTGCACCATGATGCCATTGAATACATCGCGCACCTGCTGCAATGGGTGGTTCGCACTCAAAAGCGACGGATGCACCCAGCCCGTCCAGCCATTGCCCTTGCGCTCTCCATGTGCGATCAATTTCACCGCGCAACCCAGCGAACGCGCGCAAGCCAAGTCGCGCTCCGTCACGCGGGAAATGCCCTCGGTCGGGATGTGCTCGCTGCCGCCCAATCGTGCGCCAAACGCGGCGAACGCCAGGATTTGCAGCTTGCGGCGCGCATCCCAACCATCCACATCGGCAGCCGGGTTCGCCTCGACATAGCCCAGCTCCTTGGCCTCGGACAGCGCCGCCGGGAAGCTCATCCCCAGCTCATCCATGCGGGTGAGCAGGTAATTGGTGCTGCCGTTCACGATCCCCTCGATGCGGGAGATGCGGTTGCCCGACAGGCAGGTGCGAATCGGCCTCAGGATGGGCACACCGCCCCCGACCGATGCTTCAAACAGATAGTGGCAGCCATTCGCGCGCGCCAAAGCCAGCAGCTCATCGCCATGATCGGAGACCAGCTCCTTATTGGATGTGACCACGCTGACGCCCGCCTCCAGCAGCCGCTTGGTGTTGGCATAGGCAACGCCCGCGCCGCCGATGCATTCCACCACGATGTCCATCCCAAGCACGTCCTCAAACGTGGAGGTGAATGTAGCACCCAGCGGCATCTCAGTAGGCCGAATGTCCAGTCCATACACGAGCTCCACCGGCTGACCGGCCGCTCGGGTGATCACATCCTGATTGTCCGTCAGCTTCTTCATCACGCCGCTGCCAACCACACCCAGACCCATTACCGCAACCTTCGCCATGCGCTCACAACCTTTTCACTATGGTTTTATCCAACATCTGCCGATAGATATCGGCATCAACAAGATCCGTTCCTTCGCTGACCACGCTGGCAGATGCCGCCGCCACGCCCATGCGGAATGCGTCCGCGAGCGCCTCGCCACTTCTCAGCCCATGCAGCACCCCGCCGATCAGAGAATCCCCCGCGCCCACCGTGGATCTGACCTTGAGCGGCAACGGTGGCGCAAAGAGCAGCCCATCATCGCTGGCCATCAGTGCGCCTTGATCCCCCATCGTAACGCACACGAGCGCGATTCCCTGGCGCACCAGCGCATCGGCCGCGCGACCAATCTCATCCATGGTATCAAGCCGCCTGCCCAGATGTGACTCCAGCTCGGCTCGGTTGGGCTTGATGAAATAGGGCTTTGCCATAAGTCCCTTGGCAAACGGCGCCCCGTCCGCATCCAGCACACAGCGGCATGTATCGCCAACGCTTCGAATCAGCGTCTCATAATAATCCTCCGGACAGCCGGGCGGCAGCGATCCGGTCAACACCAGATACTCGCTCTGCCGCGCATATTGCTGCGCCAGCTGCATCAGCTGCGCGAGGTCGTCCTGCGTCACGCGCTCGCCCCGCTCATTGATTTCGGTGATCACGTGCTGCTGCTCGTCGAACAGTTTGATGTTCACCCGCACGCGCCCCGGGGTCGAGATGAACCGATGCGAAACGCCGTTTTCGTTCAATCGTTGTTCAAATGCCGTCGCGCCCTGCTGCGCCAAGAACCCGATGCAGCTGCTGCTCGCACCCAGTCTTGACAGCACGATCGCCAGATTGACCGCCTTGCCGCACGCATCATCGCGCGAGGACATCACGCGGTTCATGCCGCCATAATGGAAGCCGTCGATCGACAGCGTCCTGTCCACGCTGGGGTTCAGGCTGACGGTGGTGATCATCGGCGTTCCTCCATCCATTTACAATCTCGCAGCGGGCGCAAGCGTGGGTCTGGTGCGCTTTTCCTTGCTGCGCATGGACACATTGAGCACCACGCCCATGGCCATGAAGTTGGTCAGCAGGTTGCTGCCGCCATAGCTAATAAAGGGCAAAGGAATGCCCGTCACGGGCATCAATCCGATGACCATGGCGATGTTTTCAAACACATGGAACAGCATCATCGCAACAATGCCAATGATCGTATACGCGCCAAATGCGTCCGCCGCCTGGGAGGACATGATGATCATACGAACCAGCAGCACCACATATCCCAGCACCAACAGGCCGGCGCCCACAAACCCGAATGTTTCACACACGATCGCGAATACGAAATCGGTATGGTCAAACGGAATAAAGTTCAGCGACGCGATGCTGCCTGGTGTGAACAGTCCCTTGCCCCACAGCCCGCCCGAGCCTACCGCAAGACGCGCATTGTACGTCTGCATGCCCGCGCCCTGCAAGTCGCTCGTTTGATCGATAAACACCATGATTCGGTTGGTGCGGAAGCCGCTGTCCTCCGCCATGCTCATCCATTGCCACACGCCGACCAGCGCCAATACCGCGATCGAAACCATGCCGATCAGAATGCGGCTGCTGGTGCCCGACGCAAACAGCATGACGCCGAACACCACGATATACACCATCGCCGTGCCGTAATCCGGCTGCGCCGCGATCAGCAGCAGCGGAAGGCCGATATACGCCAACACGGGCAGCAGCTCCGCCACGCGGGTAATTGGCTTGCTGCGGCTGGCAAACAATCTCGCAAGTGCGATGATGATGGCGATCTTTCCGAACTCGGACGGCTGGATGGTGCGGGTGGCGTTCGCGCCCCAATAGAACCAGCCTGCCATGTTGCCCTGGCCTCGCTCCATGAACAGCACCACGAACAGCAGCGCGATGTTCGCCCAGTAGATGACGTTGGCGTACTTGCCATACAGTTCATAATCAAAATACAGCATGACCGCCATCATGAACAGACCCGCCAGCAGCCACAGCATCTGCAGGTTCGCATACTGGGTGGGCTGCGTTTGGATCATCTCCATGATGGTGCTGGGCTGCACCGAAACCGGGTCCGCCGTGGCCGCAAATATGCTCAGCACGCCGAAGAGCGACATCGCAACAATCAGCGC
>JAJDGF010000131.1 GCA_030265545.1 Eubacteriales bacterium OttesenSCG-928-N13 | reverse complement strand
CGGGCTATATTTGCGCACCTGCGCGACCACCGCATCAATGTCCGCCTGATTGGTCAAATAGGTCGGGAACACCTGGTTCTCCTTTTTATCGGGCGAATTCCAGAACGGGATGATGGTGAAGCCCTGCGCCTCCACGAAGCCCTCATGCACCACGAATCGCTGCTGCATGATGTAGGTCTTGCGCGAGCCTACCGCGGTCTTGCCTGCGGACACGAACGTGCCCTGGCAATAGTTGATATACTTGCCCTTGTAATACTCAATGCCGCTGGTGTAGGTCGGGTGAGTGCCCAGCACCACATCCGCGCCCGCGGAAATGGCCGCGCGCGCCTCGGACTTCTGTTTGCTGCGCACCTTATAGGTGTACATCGGCACCTCACAGAAGTGGATCGATGCAATGACCACTTCGCAACCGTCCTTGGACTTCATCTTGCCGATGTCCCGCTTGATGCTGGCGCTGGTCGCGCCATAGCTGCCCGTCTGGAAGCCGATCAAGCCCACCCTGATCCCATTGATTTCGACGATCTTCTTCTCAGAATAGTTGAATCCATTGTAGGTGACGCCACTGCTTCTCAGCGCGCTCTTGGTATCGCTATAGCCGCCGCCTCCGCAATCGCGGATGTGGTTGTTTGCAATGTTCACATGCGTGATGCCGCCATCCTTGATCAGCGTCGCGTTCGACTTCTTGCCCCTGAAGCCCAGGCCTTTCTTCTGCATGGATCTCGAGGTCAGCGGGGACTCCAGATTGGCGATGGTGATATCGGTGTTATCAAAGAACGGCTTGGCCTCTTTGAAGATGCTGTTGCCATCGGCGGTGTGCTTCTTCAGCCATTTGTAGAAATTGGAGGTACGCCTCGGGTCATCGCCCATCACGATATCGCCAACGGCGCTCATCGAGAAGCTGGGTGCGTTCGCCGTTCTGACCTGCACCTTGAACGACTTTTTGATCCTGCCGTTGTCGGTGGTCATGTCAATATAGGTCACGCCCTTCGCCCCGGCAGTGATCTTGCCATCGCTATCCACCGTGCACACGTTGGTATCGCGGGTGGTATATGTCACGGCCGGATAGGTGGCGGTATCGGGCGAAACGGTCGCGCCAATTGCGTCACCGATCACTTGGTTTGCATCCAGCGTGATCAGTCCGCCGTTTTTGACTGTAATCGATTTTGCACGATAGGCGGTGACCGTCACCTTGCAACGCGCATACTTATTCGATTCATCGGTGGCGCGCGCATAGATATAGGTCGTGCCCTCGTTAAGCATGGTCACCATGCCGTTCTGGTCCACGCTGGCCACGTCTGGCTTGGTGCTCTCCCACAGAATTTCCTGATTGGCCGCATAATAGGGGATGAGCTTCATGCCATAGGCCATATCCAGCTTCTTGGTCTCGCCGATGCGATCCGCATATTTGAGCGATGTCTTGTAGGACTTGCGCTTCAACGTGATGCTGCTGACCTTGGACACCTTGACCGTGACCCATGCATAGGCATACTTGGTCCCCGACTTGGCATACACCCGGATGCGCGCACCTACCTGCGCATCGGCCTTTGCCTTGAGCAGTCCATTGCTATCAATGGAGATCGCGTCGTCCGTGTTCCCGATGAGCGTGCTTTGCACAATGCCCCATTCATCGATCGTGCGATACGTGGCATTGCTGGGCACGAACACCGGCTTGAGCTGATAGCTGCCGCCCGGCGCGAGATACACCGTCGATGCCTTGAACTTGAGCTGCTTGAGCTTCTTGGTCGCTGCCTGGGCATCCTGATCCAGTCCCGTGATCGCAAGGCTGCTCAGCAGCAACGCCATCACCAGCAGCATCAGCATCCCGACCTTAACGATGTTCCGTTTCATGATGTTCTCCCCCTTTTATGCCACATCAGTTCCATGCACTGTTGTCGATCCGTCGCTTCAAGTCCTCATCAGGCGTGCGCAACTTCATCTGCTCTTTGATCATCGTCGCCTGCTCCGCATTGGCCACATGCACGCGCCCCGTGTTGGTGGCGCTTTCTTCGCTGGTGGCCGAGTTCATCACGGGCAAGATATTGAACTTGGATACTTCCACAAATCCATCGTCAAACACATTGAAGTACTGGCGGTAGATCATCGCATAGCGATATTTATCAAACGGCACCACAACGCCCAGGAAGTTGCCCAAATCGTATACGATCATGCGACCCTTGTACAGTTCCAGCCCGCTGAGCACATGCTTGTGATGGCCGAGCACCATCGTGGCGCCCGCATTGATCGCATAGCGAGAGAGCGATTTCTCCGCAGCATACACCTTGGAGGAGCCCTGCAGGCTGTGCGCCCAATGGAAGGATGCAATCACGATATCGCAGCCGCTCTTCTTCAGCTTGCGAATGTCACGATTCACGCTGGATCGGCTCACCGGGATATTGAAGCCGGCGAAGCCAATCTTCACGCCGTTGACCGTCTTGCTGGTGGTGGTTCCATTGCCGTAATACTTGATCCCGGCCGCCTTGAGCGCATTCCTCGTGTCGGTATAGCCGCCTGGGCCAAAGTCCAGCGTGTGGTTGTTGGCCAGGTTGGCCACTTCCAGCCCGCTGTCCGCCAGGATCGGCAGGGCATTGGCTCTCGTAATTTTGAAGTCATAGCGCTTGTCCTTGCGCTGGCTCTGCCCGCGGCTGGTGATCGTGCCTTCCAGATTGAACACGGTCACATCCGCATCCTTCAGATAACCGGTGACCTCGCCCATGAAGTAGCTCGCGCCGTTCTCCTTAAGCAGATCCATAAAGCGCTTGTAGGAGCTCTTGCCGTCCAATGAGTCCACCTTGTCCTTGCGGATCTTGGATTGCATCCGGGGATCGCCGCCCAGAATGATATCGCCAACTGCATTCACGCTCACGGTCTGCATCGTGCCGCCACGCACGCGCACGTTCATATTGACCTTCTTGCGGCCATTGTCGGTGATGGCGGTGATGACGGTCTTGCCAGGTGTCTTGGCGATCACCGTGTTGCTGTTCGCGTCAAATTCCGCCACAGACGGATTGCTGTTCTCCCAGGTGATGGCCTGGAAGGAGGCGTTGCTGGGCTTGATCGTGGATGAAATGGAGGCCGACTCGTTCGCGTCCATCGTCAGATTGGTGTAGTTCAGCGCAATGGATGTGACCCTCTTGGCCTTGCAGGTGAGCAGCGTGCTGGCGAATTTCTGCCCGTTGTTCTCCTCTGCGCGGGCATAGATGCGCACGGTGCCGCTGTCCTTCATGGTCACCAGGCCGTTTTCGTCCACGGTGGCCACGGTTTCCTTGCTGCTTGACCATTTGATCTTCTGGTTGCCTGCCGTGGAGGGCGAAACCACGATGTATTTGCCCAGATCATATGCGTTGTTCACGTATACGGTGGCGCTGGGCTTTTTGGTCTTGACGGAGGATACAGGTACATCCTCCACCGATATCTTGCAGATGGTCTTTCGCTGGGTGGTGATATCGGTGACGGTCAGAATCAGCTTCTCCCCCACCACACCTGGACGGAATAGATAGGTGCCATCACCCTGCCGCTCGATCTTGCTCAGCTGGTCTTGCGGCACATCTTCCGGTTTCACGATCCAGTCCAATTTGGCCTCCGTGCTCTTGTAGGTGGCATTGGACGGACTGTAGCTCACCTTAAAGGTGAAGGGCTTTCTGGGGTCCAGGCGGATGCTGGAAGCATTCAGCTTCATGCCTTTGAGCTTGTACCCCCGCACAACCAGCGTGCCGCGCGCTCTCTTGCCACTCAGCGTACCCTTGGCATAGACGTAGGTGGTGCCGGTGTACTTCGCCACCGGGGTGATGACGCCCGTATCGGCATCGATCGTGGCCACGCTGGGTTTGTATACGCTCCATTCGATCGGCTCATATTCATCGAGCGTGCCGTTCGCGATGAGCGAGGATTGTGAGGGACTGGTTTTGAGGGTGAACTTCGCGCCCACCTTGATGGGGGAGACGGTCATCCCCGACTTGGTGAAGGCAATGGATTTGTATTTTTTCAAGACCGGGGCGGGATCCTCGCTTGCCAGTGCAACATTCACACTCGTGAGCATCAGCGCCAGAATCAAAAGGATCAGAATCCCCCGCGATTTGATTCTCAATGTAAGTTCCCCCTTTGTGCAATAATTCTATAAGGTATTATAAACCCATAATTATACAGCCTTATTATACGTGGAAACTGCTGTCAAGTCAACCAAACAAGGTGTTGATAGACGGGTTTTACATTTATGTCTTTTTCGCGCACAAA
>JAJDGF010000130.1 GCA_030265545.1 Eubacteriales bacterium OttesenSCG-928-N13 | reverse complement strand
ATGATTTTTGCGAGTGCCCGCAAGGAAGCCTTATGGCCTTCTTTGATGATGGACTTCCGGGAGATGGTTGGTTTTCGATGTTCTTCAAGAGAGATTAATATGACGGCGTAAAATGAAGGGGCGGCTTCGGCCGCCCTTGTCTCATTTATCGAAGTTGCAGTTGCTCGTTCTTGACGGAAACCTCAGTTCAAGTATATAATTATGCATACGCGGACACATGGAAGGATTTGCTAACCAGCTATGCCTATGACAAGCTTGGTCAGTTGACGCGCGTGAATGACCCCCACGAATCAGCCACTTGGGTATACGACTATGATTGTGGTGGGAACATCCTGAGCAAGAAGAAGTATGCATATACTACTGGCGCGCCAGCCGGTACGCCCGCGAGCTATGCTTATACGTATGCGAATGCGAGCTGGAAGGATCAACTTACATCTTACAATGGCAAAGCCATTACGTATGATGCGATTGGTAACCCGCTGACCTATGACGGCTGGACATATACATGGGAGAAAGGCCGCCAGCTCAAGAAGATGGTCAAGGGGAGCACGACGATTGAGTATGCCTACGATGTCGCTGGACTACGTATCCAGAAGAAGGTCAACGGTGTAGCGACCGATTACACCCTGCATAGCAAGCTTGTAATAGTAATGAAGACGGGCAATGACACGCTTCATTTCTTCTATGATGCACAATCACGCCCCAACATGGTGAAGTATGGCGAGGTGTATTACAGCTATCAGAATAATCTGCAAGGGGATATCATTGGAATTGTGGATGCAACTGGCAACAAGGTAGTTGAATATGCTTACGATGCATGGGGCAGACCCATCAGCACGACTGGCAGCATGGCAACCACGCTCGGTAAACTGAACCCCTTCCGCTACAGGCATTATCAGCATGATGAGGAGACAGCCTATTACTATCTCCGCAGTCGTTACTATAATCCCGAGTGGGGTAGGTTCATCAATGAGGACAGTACATATGGTAAACGGGGCGAACTGCTTAGCCACAATATGTTTGCATATTGTCAGAATGACCCGATGAATTCTATTGATCCATCTGGTAAAGAAGGGAAATTGCAATGGCAGTCTGGCACTCCTACTAAGCTTACATGTAGTATGAGCATGAAAGCGTATCGAAATACATTGTATAAAATCACCGGGTATGCACCACCGTATCCGAAACCAATAAGTCCAACAATTAGAGCGATCACAAACGTTGCAGTGGTGGGACTCCAGATGGGCGTCTCAAAGATCATACCCGGAGGAGGAATTGCACTAGATGTATTTGATATTGCTTCGGGCGCAGTGACACCATTCGAAGGACATAAACAGGGTATTTTGAATTATCTAATTCAAAATACGAAAATCGAAAGTGGAGAGCCGAATCGCATGGAAAACGAAAGCGTAAAGGTGGACTTACTTATGGGCACGCATACTACGGAAATACAGACCACATATATAGATGAATACGGTAACACAACTCAGGGAGCGCTATTTTCATGCAATGCATCTTATGATAGTGATGATGTGATGAAAAGCATAATGGATTGTTTTGTAGTCGATACGCTCGAAGCGCAGGGAACTGTTTTGTGCAGTACGCCCTGATTTAAGGAGACCTTGGATGTTGAACAGAACAGATGGAATCGAGTGTGGTAGCTGATGTTGAAGATAAGCTTATCAGACAGACAGGTGAATATCATCAGAATACTTATCGTGGTAGGCGTTGTCGTTACAGCCATTGTTATGTATTCAAACTATGTGGGTGGTTCAATTGTTTTGAAAAATGACTTGGTTGCGCAGATAGATGTTCAACGAATTGCGGATAACTATGAAGTACTGCTGTCAGATGCGTACAGAGGGAGAGATTGCACAGATGACTTGTTCGTTGATTCGATATCGCAATTTGGTTATAAAACAGATCTCCCACATGTATGCATTGGGGTATATGATCATCCTGATGGTGTAATTGGGATTAGAGTATTTGAGAAGAGCCGTAATCTTTATGACGATGCGCAGTTTGAGTATAAGGGAATATACACTCGATGGAATGTGATGCGCTCACTGTTTGACAGAGAAGGACCTCCGTGCACAAGCCATCTAGTGCTGGAGAGCAATTATGTGAGTATAGGCATTAGTATGCGAGGGAATGGTGATCCGGTGGCAAAGATAGAGGAGGCTGTACAGTTACTGGTTGATGCCGTTGCATGATGATACATACAATTTTTGATCGAGAGCATTACGCAACCCAACCTGAATCTTAGCTATACCTATGCCGGCATTGTCACAAATGGTTTTCAAGGACGCACGCTCAAAGCCGTATTGCAAGAATTCCTTCCTGGCACTTTCTAGCAAGCGCAGGTCGATTGACGTGTCAGGAACAGCCACAGGCACACCTCCAAGAAAATGGCATTATCGATAAACCGGTTATCATTATAGGTAACGCATCCTCCCCTTGTCAAGCGTTCTTGTGTAAATCACCCACGATCCACATGCCCTCCTCGGCAATTTGCCCGCAATGAGCGTGCCAATCGCCTGTTGAATTGCCGTTTCGCTCTCAGGATCGAGGGATGCGCCTCGTCAAGCAGTACGATGGGCGATGAGCGAACCGAGACATACGCGCTTGGAGAGATCACCGTTGGGCGAGTGGACGAGCAGACGACGATCTTTTTCGCCCATGAAGATGCCCACGTGCAGGTTGAACTTGACACCCCGATATCTGATCAAGAGATTCGGCGGGTCGTCGATTCGCTATTAAAAGAACCGCCGGGTATTCCGGCGGCAAAACATGGTGTGCAGCAACCAATATGATTATTTGATTTCTTGTTCTAAATCGTCGAAAATCGGATTGTCGAAGAACTCGCGGATGCTAATGTCGAAGCCATCACAGAGCTTTTTGATTGTGGCAATGCCCGCATTGGTGGTCGCGCCGTTTACAATGTCGCTCACCGTCGATTGCGTCACGCCTGCAATGGTGCTGATCTTATTGATCGTTATGCCTCTTTCTGCGCACAATTCAAACAACCGTTTTACCACTGCCTCTGATACCGTCATGCAACGCGCCTCCTCTATCGGTATACCGTTACAATTATGGTATCAGTTATCTCGAAAAATGTTTAACGGTATGCCGTTGACATTTTCTCCGATGCACCATATACTAACGGTATATCGTTACCAAGGCTTTCTCAAGCAAGCATCAGGGAGGGTATTTTCATGGACTACAATGAACTGGGACGCCGAATACGCGCCTTGCGCAAAAACAAGCACTGGACGCAGGAGAAACTTTCAGAGAGTGCCGGGATATCCCTATCCTTCCTCGGCCACTCTCGACCTTCGCCGCCACGCCGCGCCTGAACGTGCCCATCTACGTGGACATCTCCGAATCGAGTGTCGAGTTTACGCCGTATTACTCGCCTTCAAACATCAAGAACTTATATACCGGTATGCCCAGCACGTCAGAAATATCAAACAGCGTTTCGAGCGACACATTCCGATCCACGACATTTGGTGCTTCGACTGCGCCAATGAACGACGTATTTTTATTCAACCGCTCGGCAAGCTGCTCTTGCGTCAAGCCCTTCAATTTGCGATAATAGCCGATTTTTAACCCCAGTTCCCTGTACTTGCTTTCATGTTTTCTGTCCAATTTATCATCACCTGCCTCTGATGATAGTTTACCAAGAGGTGTTGACAAATTGAATTGTGTGATATACAATGATTATTGTATTATGTGCAATGTTTTTGTATGAGTTGCAATAATCATTGTGCTACACGCAATTTATATGGGGGCTATAGAAACAAGGAGCAGATATGGACTACAAAGAAGTTGGACGCCGAATACGCGTTTTGCGCAAAAACAAGCACTGGACGCAGGAGGTGATGGCCGAGGCCGCCAATATTTCCCTCTCCTTCCTCGGCCACATCGAGCGCGGCACGCGCAAGGCAAGCGTTGAGACACTCGTTGCCATCGCAAACGTCCTCGAAACATCACTGGATCGCCTGCTTCGCAGTGACCTCACACACCCCGAACGCCCGACCATCGATCCGGAGAATTTGAAGAAGCTGCAAACAGCCACGAAGATGCTTAATGAGATTCAGCAAGAACTGGCGTAGATAGACCAAAGACAGAGCCACGCGTTCGATTGAGCGCGTGGCTTTGTTATGCTGACATAGCAAAACACAACCCATCTCTAGGTTGTGTTTGCGGTGGTGGAGCATAGGAGATTCGAACTCCTGACCTCAACATTGCGAACGTTGCGCGCTACCAACTGTGCTAATGCCCCAAGCTATGCTGCTTTCCCGATGCAAGAGGTATTATATCACATCATGCGAGGGAATGCAATAGTTTTGCGAGTTAAATG
>JAJDGF010000129.1 GCA_030265545.1 Eubacteriales bacterium OttesenSCG-928-N13 | reverse complement strand
TCCCCCATGGAAATACACCATGCTGGGCGCCAGCGCGAGCACCCAACCGATGGGGATCGCGAACCACACCCCAGTCGGGCCAAACAATCGCCCTAGCAGGATGGACAGCCCAACCTTCGACACCAGCTCAATCATGCCCGAAATGAACGGCACCGTCACCTCACCCACGCCCTGCAGCGCCCCATAATACAGCCATATCAGCCCAAGGAACGGGAAAAAGCCGGCGCTGACGCGCAGCATATTCACCGCCGCCGAGACGATGACCTCCAGCTGCGGATCGGTTGCGGGCAGAAACATGCGGATGAATGCCTCGCCAAACAGTAGCATCATCGCGCCGGATGCCAGGCTCAGCCCGATCACAAACAAGCCCACCTGCTTCACGCCCTGATGAATGCGCCGCACCTCGCGCGCGCCCTTGTTTTGTCCCGAGTATACCGAGAACGAATGCGCGACGGAGGAGAACGCGAGGATACACAGATTCATCACGCGGATGCCCGCCGAATAGGCCGCCACAATGGCGGTGCCAAACGAATTCACCACGCCCTGCACCACCATATCGCCCACGCCCAGCAGCATGGATTGCAGGCTCATCGGCAGCCCGATGCGCAGGATGGAGGCGATGATGTTCCGTCTGGGGCGCAGCTCGCTCCGCTTCAGTCGAAACAGCGGCATGGTGCGCAGCATATACAGTACACACGCCGCGGCCGCGATGGCCTGCGCGGTGACCGTGGCGATCGCCACACCGCCCACGCCCTGATGAAACACCAGCACAAACAGCAGATCCAGCGCGACATTCAACACGCAGGACAGCACCAGAAACACCAGCGGCGTCCTGCTGTTGCCCACCGATCGAAGCGCCGCTGCCGCCGCGTTATAGACCAGCTGCGCCAGGCTGCCGCCGATGCAGATCTCAAGATACAGTGCCGCATCACCCAATATATCATCGGGCGCTTCCAGCAGCCGCATCAGCGGGCGCGCGCCGAAGATCCCCGCCAAGGACAGGATCAGCGCCGAACCCAGCGTGACATAGATGGCATTTGCGAGCGTCATTTTGAACATCTGCTCATCCTGCGCGCCGTAATGTTGCGACAGCAGGATCGAAAACGAACCGGTCAGCCCAGCAGCAAAGGACAGCATGAAGAACGTGCTGGACGTGGTTGCACCGATCGCCGCCAGCGCCCCTGACCCCAGCGCATTGCCCACCACCAGTGCATCCGTGATATTATAAATCTGTTGAAAAATGCCCCCGACCAAGACCGGTATGCAGAACCGAATCATCAGCAAAATGGGGGATCCCTGGGTCATATCCGATGCCCTTGCTCCATTCATAACGCGCTTGTACTCTCTCTCTTTTCGGTGCAGTTGTGCGTATCCTCTGCTATATTCTCCACGGCATGATCCATTCCCATTAATCCTCGGGCAGAACGTGCTATAATATGGATTATAACGCAGGCGCTCGGCAACCTCCCTTGGGAGGTCTGGAGGGCCAAGGCCCTCCAGCTCCAATCCGCAGGCGATGACAAGTGCATCAGGAAGGGTGCGAACCCAAAGGTTCGCAAGTCCACCCGCGGGCAGACCACCGCGCTTCAAGCAAGCGCATCCTTGCGGGATGTCTGACCGTGTGGCTTCGCCGCACAAGAAATCCCCGTTTTTGAGCCGAGGAGAAAGGCGCGGCCGTTCGATGAGTGTGTGCAAACGACCGCCAACACGCAGATGAGGAGTGATTTTGATGAGATACCGTGTTCTTCCGGGCGTAGATCGTGAGGCATCCGTGATCGCGATGGGTTCTACGCATTTTGGCACGTTTGTGAGCGAGCAGGAGACCTATGACATTCTGGATGCCTATGTGGCGCTAGGCGGCAATTTCATTGATACAGCACGCGTGTATGGGGATTTTGAGAATGGCATTGTGGGCATATCGGAGGGCGTGATCGGGCGCTGGATGCAGCTGCGCGGCAATCGGGAATCGCTGATCGTCGAGACCAAGGGCGCGCATCCGCCGATGGACAAAATGCTCGATCATCGGCTGGACAGAGATAGCATCCAAGGCGACATGGCGCGCAGTCTGGAGGCGCTGCAGCTGGACGGGGTGGATCTATATTATCTGCATCGCGACCAGCCGGATCGCGCCGTGGGCGGCATCATGGAAACGCTGCATTCGTTTGTCGAGGCGGGGTTCACCCGCGCCATCGGGGCATCCAATTGGAGCGCGGATCGCATCCTTGAGGCGAATGATTATGCGGTTTCTCATGGTCTGACGCCCTTCACCGTGAACCAGCCCCAATGGGCGCTGGCCAACATGCAAATCGCGGAGGACCCGACGCTGGTACACATGAATCCCGAGATGTACCAGATGCATCGGCAGACGGGCATGGCGTGCGTGCCGTATTCCTCGCAGGCCAAGGGCTTTTTCATCAAGCTGTTTGAGGGCGGCCAGCAATCGCTCAATGCAAAGGTGGCCGATCGGTATTTGAATCCAGGCAACCTGCGCATCTATGACGCGCTCAAGGCGATCCATGACAAAACGGGCACATCGGTGGGCGCGCTGGCGCTGGCGTATCTGACCGGCCAGCCATTCCCCACATTCCCGATCGTGGGCGTGAGCAAGCTCAGCCAGGTGCAGGCACTGGCCGAGGCGGGCGATGCCGTATTGACAGATGAGGATCGAGCCGTGTTGAGCGGTCTCGCAATGTAAAAAAGGAGGAACGCACATGAATACGAACAAACTGCGTACCAACATGGACGCGCTGCTCAAGGGCTGGACGGACAGCGGCGCATTGCCTTGCGTGCAGGCGATCGTGAGCCACCGTGGGCAGGTCGTCTACGAGGGTGCCTTCGGCTATGCGGATATCGAGGAGAATCGACCGATCAAATCGGATGCGATCTTTCGCGCGTATTCGATGAGCAAGGGCTTCACATCCACCTGCATGATGATGCTGCACGAGCAGGGCAAGTACAAGATGCACGACCCGCTCAGCCGCTTCATCCCCGAATATAAAAATATGAAGGTGGCGCAGGCAGACGCAGCCGGGCACATAGACTTGGTGAAGCCTCATCGCGAGATCGTGATCCGCGATCTGTTCACGATGGCATCCGGCATTCCCTATCCGGGCGATGGCACTCCGTCCGAGCGCGCAATGGCACTGCTTTTCAATCGCATGGGGCGGGACATCAAGGCAGGCAAGCCCTGGGACACCCAGCGCGTCGCGCGGGAGGTGGCCAAGGTGCCGCTCACAGCCCATCCGGGCGAACATTTCTGGTACGGGTTCTCCATCGATCTATTGGGCGCGCTGGTGGAGGTGTTGTCCGGGCAGAAGTTGGGCGCGTTCATGCGCGAGCATATCTTTGAACCGCTCGGGCTGACCGACACCGCGTTTTATGTGCCGAAGGACAAGCAGCATCGACTCGTGAGCGCCTATGGGCCGGATGCCAAGGGCATATTCACGCGCAAGCTGACCGATGATGAGTTCGTGGCCGACTATCTGTCGCCGCCCGCATTTGAGAGTGGCGGGGGCGGGCTGGTCACCACCGCGCAGGACATGCACCGTTTCACCAAGATGCTGGCTGGGATGGGGCAGCTGGACGGCGTTCGCCTGTTGAGCCCAACCAGCGTGGAGCTGATGCGCACCAACCATCTGAGCCCTGAGCAGATGAAGGATTTCACTTGGGATATGATGCGCGGCTATGGCTATGGGCTGGCGCTGCGCACGATGTTGCGCCCCGAGCTGGCCGGCTATGGCAGCGTGGGCGAGTTCGGCTGGGACGGCATGATGGGCACCTGGTTCGCGGCCGACCCAAAGCAACAGCTGGCCATCAACTACATGGTGCAGATCAATCCGGGCAGCCAATATGAGTTCATCCCGAACTTCATGCAGACCGTTTACGGGTCGTTGGACGTCTGAGCAAGAGAGGATATCAAGATGGACTACCTTCTCAAAACCGAGCGAATCGGGTTTTCTCATTGGACGGACAATGATCTGCCTTTGGCGCGGCAGCTCTGGGGCAATGCGCAGGTGACGCGGTTCATCAGCACATCCGGCGGATTTACGGACAAACAGGTCATCGAGCGATTGCACACGGAGATCCGCAATCAGGCGCAATATGGCGTTTCGTACTGGCCACTGTTTCTGCTGGAGACGGACGAATTCATCGGCTGCTGTGGGCTGCGTCCCTATCCGGCGGAGCAGGGTGTGTATGAGCTGGGCAGCCATCTGCTGCCCCCTTATTGGCGGAAAGGTCTGGGGAGCGAGGCGACGCGGGCCGTCATCGATTATGCCTTTGATGTGCTGGGCGTGGCCGATCTGTTCACCGGGCATCATCCCGAAAACACGGCCTCCGCTGCGCTGGTCAAACGGCTGGGCTTCCATTATATCGAGGATGTGCTCTACGAACCAACCGGGTTGATGCACCCATCCTATCGATACAAGAGAAT
>JAJDGF010000012.1 GCA_030265545.1 Eubacteriales bacterium OttesenSCG-928-N13 | reverse complement strand
GATTTGAATCGGTACATAGGAGGAGCATATTCATGCCCAAAAAAGCGTTGATTATGGGTTCCACGGTGGCGGATATCATCATCAATTTGAATCAATTGCCGGGCACGGCCGAGGACGTGCATGTGATCAGCCAGCGCACGCAGCTGGGGGGTTGCGCGTTCAATGTGTCGGATATCTTTCGGCATGCGGATGCGCCGCATCTGCTGTTTTCTCCGGTGGGCAGCGGCATCTATGGCGATTTTGTGCGCGATGAGATGAATCGGCGCGGCATTGAGCGGGTGATCCCCGATCAAGTGGAGGAGAATGGCTGCTGCTATTGCTTTGTGGAATCGGGCGGGGAGCGCACGTTCATCAGCCATCGCGGCGCGGAATATCGGTTCAAGACCGAGTTCTTTGACCGGATCGACCCGAGTGAATATGGCTGCGCGTATGTGTGCGGGCTTGAGATCGAGGAGCCCGAGAGCCTGTCCATGATCCATTTCTTGCAGGAAAACCCGAAGATCCGCGTGTATTTCGCGCCCGGTCCTCGCATCATGAAGCTGCCTGCCGAGCGCATGGCGGCGCTGTTTGCGATGGGGCCTGTGCTGCATCTGAACGAACGCGAGGCGCATGAATACACCGGGCTTCCCATGGAATCGGCGGCGCTTTGGCTACAGCATAAGACCGGCGCGGACGTGGTGATTACGCTGGGTGCGCGCGGTGCGTACTGCCTGCCCGAACAGGGCGAGGGGCAGCTGGTGCCGCCCAGCTCCGTCACGGTGGTGGATACCATCGGCGCAGGGGATGCGCATATCGGTGCGCTGATGGCATATAGGGAGAATGGTCGCGCGCTGGTGGAGGCGACCTCGATCGCCAATCGGGTGGCGGGCCTGGTGGTCTCAAGGCGGGGCGCCTTGATCGATAAGGCGGACTTTGATGAATTGAAGCTGAGCTAGGAAACTGGGGAATGGCCGCATGAAAGGAGGGTGGTGTTTATGCCTAGAGAACAGGAACGCGAGAGGAGATCGGCGTTCTTTGCATCGCAACCCAAGGCGCAGCCGGTGTTTGAGGCGGCGGTGCGCACCATCCGCAGGAAGTTCCCAAGTGTTGGCCTGCGCGTTGAGAGCAACCAGATCGCGTTTGATGACCCGCATGCATTTGCGTATGCCTGGCTGCCGCCCGGGCTGGTGAATGGTCGGCCGGAGGAGTGCGTGGTGCTCAGCTTTGTGCTGCCTCGGGCGGTAGAGCACGCGAGAATCAGCAACATAACGTTTGTTCGGGCCGATCGCTATACGCACCATGTGCCGCTGCATGTGGGGCGCACGGTGGATCAGCAGGTGCTCGATTGGTTGAGTGAGGCGCACGACCTGATGCGCAGCACGTATCGGCGGGGCAGGCGCTGAGGCAGAGATGCGATTGGTTCAATGAGACAGACGATGAATTCTATCAACATTTGTGTAGGTTCTATTCTACTCCATCCTGATGGTTTACGTATAATTTGGTATGGTCTCTCATTTTTGTCATTTTTAGCTCTCTGATCCCTCGCACAAGATACAAAGAACCCTGCGTCGCTTCATGATATACCGCAGGGTTCTTTGACGGTCTGGCCGGATGCGTAATGCATCCGGCTTTTGTATACCAAACCCACTTGTCTGTCAGCCGGAGCCGGGCATATCGTACATTGCTGTTATCGCACGAATTCGTCTTGTGTTTGCAACTTGGCTTACCCCATTTGTAACATGCGCTTCACCACCTTTTTTTCTGCGGCGGTTTGCGATATAATAAAATCATAAAGCAGCCCGCAATAGCGAATGTGAGAAGGTGAGGCAATGAAGATTCGTGTGGAACACGTCGACTTTGAAGAAAATGAAATTATACTTCGGTGCAGGGAGCTGGACGATGAAATGCTGGAGGTGCTGGCCGTCTTGCGGGAACGTTCAGCAAAGCTGGCCGGGTTCAAGGATGGAGAAACCCACCTGATGCAGCCGAGCGATGTGCTTTTTGCCGAGGCTGTGGATGGAAAAACCTTTTTGTATACTACGGACGCTGTACTGGAAACGCACCGGAGCCTCTTCTCTTTACAGGAAGCCTATGGTGAAACGGGCCTGCTGCGCATCAGCAAATCGCAGCTTTGCAACCTGCACCACGTGGCAAAGCTGAAAAGCTTACCCAACAGTCGCATTGAAATTACATTGGACAACGCCGAAAGACTAATTGTGTCGCGCCGATACATCCAGGATCTGGAAGAAAAACTTGGCGTGGCCGACTATTGAGGGGAGGCACTGGAATGCATACGGAAAAACTTAAAAACAGCGGCTTTGCCCGGCTATTTGTGTGGACGGCAAAAGCAAAATATACCATGGGACTCTTCTTTGTTGTGTTTGTTCTGTTCTATCTTTTTTTTGGCCTGATTACAGAGGGGGAAACCGTTGCGCTGGACTTTTTTACCGCCCTGCAAATGGTTTTTGCCTGCTTTTTCATCGGTATCTTGCAGCAGGCCCTTCTGCCCGCAAGCAAGCTGAACCGCGCGCGCTGTGTTTTGTGGGTGTTGTTCGGCGTGGTGATCACGCTTGGGTTCAGCGTTGTGTTCGGCTGGTTTGCGCAGTTTCCCCGGTGGTGCCTTGTGGTGTTTGTGCTGTTCGTGGCAGTGGCCATGATGTTCATGATTATCCTCTATTACCTGGAATTGCAGCGCGAGACAAAACGGCTGAACCAAGGCCTTGAGCAATATCAAAAACGAAATACCAAGGCGGAGGGATAAAGCATGGCTGTTATTGAGATTCAAAACCTGAAAAAGAACTATGGGCTGCATGTTGGCACGCGAGATGTGTCCTTTGCGGTGGAGCAAGGCGAGATTTTCGGCTTTGTGGGTCCCAATGGCGCAGGCAAATCCACCACCATCAAGGTGCTGCTGGGTTTTATCTTCGCGCAGGGCGGTTCGGCTTCCATCTGCGGGCTGGATGTTGTGAAAAACACAAAGGCGATTAAGGCCTTCACCGGCTATGTGCCCAGCGATGTGCGGCTGTATGGCGGCATGCGCGTGCGGGAACTGCTGAAAAGAAACGCCGCGTTTTATGATGATGTACAGGCGGGGGAGGTGGAGCGGCTCTGCGCGCTGTTTGAGATTGATACCGAAAAGCGCTTTCAGGAGCTTTCCACCGGCAACAAGAAAAAAGTGTCTATCCTGTGTGCACTAATGCCGAATCCCCGCGTGATCATTTTGGACGAGCCCACAAATGGACTGGACCCGGTGATGCAAAAAGTGCTGTTTGAAGAGCTGAAACGCCGCACCGCCCTGGGGGCAACGGTGCTCTTGTCCAGCCATAATTTGGCCGAGGTGGAGGAGTACTGCGGGCGCGTGGCCTTTATTCAAGAGGGTTCCATTCTGGCGGTGACGAACTTGGGCGAGGCAGTAACGCACCGCAAAATCATTACGGTGACGGGCGGACCCGGGTCCGCCCCGGAGGAGCTGACGCTGCTGCGGGAAGAAGGCGAAAAAAAGGTATATCGCACAGAGCTTTCTGGCAAGGTGCTGCTGGCCGCCATTGCCGCGATGGCGCCGGAGGATTTCACAGTGGAAAACGAGAGTATGGAAGAATACTTTTGGAACCTGTACGGATTGGGGGATGTATGATGAACATCTTTTTATTGGAGCTGCGCAACCTCCGCAAAAGCGCCATTGCCGGGACGCTGTCCATCAGCGGGGTGATCGTTATCATGTTGGCCTTTTTCCCATCCATGCAAAATGAATCCATGCAGGCGCTGGCCGGCGCCAAAATGGCAGGTATGGACGAGGCGCTGCTAAAGGCGCTTGGCCTTTCCGCCATGCTGGATTTCTCGGTCATCACCAACTTCTTCGGCTATGCCGTGCAGTACATTGCCCTTGCCATCATGGTGCTGCTGGTGCAAAAGGCCGTGGCTTTGTTCATTAAAGAGGAGACCGATGGCACCATTGAATACCTGTGCGCAAAGCAGGTCTCGCGCGGCGACATTGTCGCCCAAAAGCTGTTGGCCTATTTTGTGGTAGTTGTGGGCACGGTTGCCCTATATGCCATTGTAACAGTGGGCGGCTATCTGCTGGTAACCGACTATAGCTTCGGCCAGGCCGTAAGGGAAGCTTCCATCATCTTTGGCGGCATCTTGTATGTTGCCCTTGTCTTTTCAGCCGTGGGGGTGCTGGCCTCCACCCTCATCAAAAGCAGCAGGGGTGTGGCGGGCGTCACAGTGGGGCTGGTGTTCGGCACCTTCATCCTTGGCATCATGGCGGTGGTGGTTCCCAAGCTGGACTTCTTAAAGTGGTTCTCCCCGCTGGACTGGATCAAAACGGAAAAGTTGATGAACGAAGGGATTTTGCCGGGCGAATGGGTCGCGGGCATTGCGGTAATCGTGTGCGCAACAGCAGCGGCGTGGCTGCGGTATCGCAGGAAGGACTTGCTGATATGATGGACGATACCATGCGTACCTGTTTATCACCGTGGCCAACTCCGGCATAGGGAAAAGCGCTGCATTCCAGCTGGCGGCCGAGGGTTTGCGTATTGTTCTGACCTGCCGCAACATGGCGCAGGACGAGGATGTTTGTGCCGAAATACGCAATAAAACGAGAAACGAATAGGTGTTTGCCCGCCGGGTGGACTTTTCCCTGATGGCGGACACCAACCGTTTTACAAGGGACTACATAGGCGAGTTTGGCACAGACGATGAATTTTATCAACATTTGGGGGTTGACAACACGGCGTGCGTTGTGATATCATTCATCCTAACAATTTTATATTCAAACGCGATGATGAGAAGGAGTAGGCATCTTCCCAAAGCAAAGAGAGGAACGGATGGTGGAAGCGTTCCGTGCGGGCGATGTACGAAGTAGTCTCGGAGCGGCGGACTGAACAGCGCTTGGGTGCGCCAAGTAGGCTCCGACGGTCATTCCCGCCGTACAACGGGGAGCGGCATCGAAGCGCTTGTATATCGCTTCCGCGTCGGCAGAGGCATGAGGGTAAATCCCCTTATGCGAAGTTAGGTGGTAACACGAAGTCATTCGTCCTAATGCAGGAGGAAGGGCTTTTTTATTTTCGTCAGAAACGGAGTGTGTGGCATGTTAGAGGCAAAGTATCTCTCCAGGATGGATTTTCGGGGCTACAAGGATTTTAAGGACAATATGAAGCCGGTTGTGCCTGGGCGGTTCAGCTTTGCGGTTGACATTGTGGATGAATGGGCGGCGCGGGAGCCGGACAAGCGCGCGCTGGTATATGTCACGGATGAATCGGATGTGCGCACGTTTACGTTTGCGGAGATGTCCCTTTTGTCCAAGAAGGCGGCCCAATATCTGCTGGATTTGGGCATCCAAAAGGGAGATCGCGTGATCCTGCTGCTCCGGCGCAGATGGGAGTATTGGGTGGCTGCGGTGGCGCTGAATCGCATCGGCGCGACGGTCATCCCGGCATCCGTGATGCTGACGGAGAAGGACATCAGCTATCGCGTGCAGGCATCGCGCGCGCGGCTGGTGATCGCGCTGGATGATCCGTTCGTGACGGAGCAGACCTCTCATTTGAAGGACAAGTGCCCCACGCTGATCGATGTGATTCAATCGGGCGGGGACGACTGCACGTTCAACCTCGGCATGATGCAGGCCGAGCCCTACGAGGGCAAGCCTGTCATTGAGAATGACGAGGAGATGATCATCTATTTCACCTCCGGTACGACCGGCATGCCCAAGATGGCGGTGCACAATCGCACCTATCCCATCGGGCACATCATCACCGCGAAATACATGCAGAAGGTGCAGAATAACGGGCTGCATCTGACCCAGGCGGACAGTGGCTGGGCGAAGTTTGGCTGGGGCAATATCTATGGGCAGTGGATCTGCGGCTCGGCGATCCTTGGGTATGACCCGATCCGCTTCCAGTCCGAAAACCTGATGAAGATCATGGAGAAGTGCAAGCCCACATCGCTGTGCATCCCGCCCACGATGTATCGGTTCCTGCTCAGGGACGGGCTGGAGCGCCGCCATATTCAGTCGATCCAGTGGTTTTCCACGGCGGGTGAGCCGCTCTCTCCCGAGGTGAACCGAGAGTTCGAAACCATCTCCGGCCACCCGATCCATGAGGCGTTCGGGCAGAGCGAGGGCACGCCCATCACCTGCACGTTCGAATGGCTGCGCGTGAAGCCGGGCTCCATGGGCAAGCCGTCGCCGCTGTACGATGTGCGGCTGGTAGATAAGGAAGGGAAATCAGTAGAGCCGGGCGACAATGGCGAGGTGTGCATCTTCACCCAGCCGGATGAGACGCCGGTGGGGCTGATGTGCGGCTATGATGTGGATGGCGTGCTGCAGCGCAATTACGACACCATCTATCACACCGGGGACATCGCCTATGAGGATGAAGAGGGCTATTACTGGTATGTGAGCAGGACGGACGACATGATCAAGTGCTCAGGCTATCGGATCGGGCCGTTTGAGATCGAATCGGTCATCAACACCCATCCCGCCGTGCGCGAATCGGCGGTGATCGGGCGACCGGATGAGATCCGCGGCCAGGTGGTGTGCGCGGTGATCGTGCTGCAGGCGGGTGTGGAGCCGTCGGACGAGCTGTCTGCCGAGATTAAGCAGTATGTCAAGACCAACACCGCACCTTATAAATACCCGCGCATCATCGAATACCTGCCTGAGCTGCCCAAGACCACGTCCGGCAAGATCATCCGAAACGTGCTCTGATCCGCGCTTCACATTACAGGTGGTAGCATTTTCTTGCCGTATGATACTTATGTACGATTGAGTCCCGTGTTTGTATGGAATATGATGAAATATATACATGTAAATGAGGGATGCAGTATGAGGCGATTGCGGCAATTGGCCATCGGGCTGCTGGTGTTGCTTGTTAGTATGGGTTGTTTTGCGTTGGCTGAGCCTGCCTTGGTGCAGGATTATGATGCGGCGCAGATTCTGGATCTGAATCGAGAGGCGGGCGCGGCGGATGCCGGGCTGTATGATCATATCCTGAATGAGATGGATGCGCTGCCCGATCTGGGGCGGCAGGATGCGCTGACCGAAATCGCGGATGGCTTCGGCGTGTCGCTGGATGAGCTGGAGGCCTTCATGGTCTGGGCGACGCCCTATGCGGAGCAGACCGCTGGGCTGAGCGCCGAGCAGATCGAGCAGGATGAGATCAAGATCTCCATTTCGGGTGGCGCGACCGAGGGCATGGTTTGGATCCCCACGCGGGGCGGTGTGAAGCGCCATAAGGACCCCAATTGCAGCGGCATGAAGGATCCCGACCAGGTCGCTGTGCAGGATGCCATCGACCAAAACTATGAAAAGTGCAAGAAATGCTGGAATTGAACAGGGCGCACCAAACCAACGGAGGCTGTTTCGGTGCGATAAGGGGAGGACTGCGCCTCGCTGAAAACCTTCACGGTTTTCCGGATGCAAGGCGTGCCATATGTGTTGATTTCCCTCCGCGACTGCTTCGGGAAAGCGCAGTCGCTGGATTTGGTTGAATGAGCTGTACGGCGTGACATTGTGGACGATTTGCTGCCCCGAATCTGACATGGGTTCGGGGTCATTTTTTGTCTCATGACGAAAACGATGTAGGCAATATGCTTGCGTTTGCGGGGCGAAGCGTCTATAATATTCACTATCAAATACAAGGGGTGGATGGGCGATGAATTGCATTGATATGAGGAGTGACACCGTCACCCAACCCACGCAGGCCATGCGCGATGCGATGTATACTGCGGTGGTGGGTGATGACGTATATGAGGACGATCCGACCGTCATTGAGCTGGAGCAGCTGGCCGCCCGCATGGTGGGCAAACAGGCCGCGCTGTTTGTGCCCAGCGGTACGATGGGCAACCAGCTGGGCGTGATGACCCATGTGCCCCGCGGTGGCGAGGTGATCCTGGGCGCCGAATCCCATATCATGGAGCATGAGGTGGGCGCAGCGGCGGTGCTATCGGGTGCGTTCATGCGCGCGCTGCCCTTCCCGAAGGGTGTCCCGACGGTGGCGATGGTGCAAAAGGCGATCCGTCAGGAGGACATCCATTATCCGGAGACCTCGCTCATCTGCGTGGAGCAGCCGCTGTCCAATGGGCGGCTGGTGCCGCTTGAGACGCTGCGCAAGATCAAGCATATGGCCGAGCAGCAATTCATCCCCGTGCACATGGATGGCGCGCGCATCTTCAATGCGGCGACCGCCATGGGCGTGGATGCATCCGAAATCGCCGCCTGCGCGGACAGCGTGATGTTCTGCCTGTCCAAGGGGCTGTGCGCGCCGGTTGGTTCGATGCTGGCGGGTAGTCGCGAGTTTGTGCTGCGTGCGCGCAAAAATCGTAAGCTGCTGGGCGGCGGTATGCGGCAGGCGGGTTTTCTGGCGGCCGCCGGTCTGATCGCGCTGAAGGATATGACCAAGCGGCTGGATGAGGACCATCAGAACGCGCGGTATCTGGCGGATGGACTGAAGAAGCTGCCCGGCGTGAAGATCGATCCGAAGGCGGTGGAGATCAACATGGTGTTCTTCTCCCTGGATCGTTCGGAGGAGTTCGTGGATGCGCTGCCCGCGAAGCTGCTGGAGCGGGGCATCAAGATCAATGGCCAGGATCAGGGCATGCTGCGGTTGGTGACCAACAACGACATCGGCATCGAGCAGATCGATGCGCTGCTGGGTGCGCTGGCAGAGCTGCTGGCGTAGCGCGATGAACATATGCTACATTGTGGGCGCGGGTTCGTTTGATGTGATGCACGTGCCGAACGCAAACGATTTCGTGATCGCGGCGGATGGCGGCCATTCGCACCTGCTGCGGATTGGTCAGCCTGTGGATCTGCTGCTGGGCGATTTTGATTCGCTGGATGTGCTGCCGAATGATGTGCAGCTGATGCGCATGCCGCCCGAGAAGGACGACACAGATACCATGCTGGCCGTGAAATTGGGACTCGAAAAGGGGTTTCGCCGGTTCGCGATCTATGGCGGGCTGGGCGGCAGACTGGATCATACGATGGCCAATGTGCAGGCGCTGAGCCATCTAGCGATGCGCGACGCGCGCGGGTTTCTGATCGGAGAGGGCATGGTGCTCACGGCCGTGCGCGATGGCGAGCTGCTGATTCCTGCCGGCAAGACAGGCTATATCTCGGTGTTCTGCATGGGGGATCAGGCCACGGGTGTGGACCTGATCGGGCTGCGCTATCCGCTCCATGATGCCACGCTGACACAGGATGTGCCGCTGGGCGTGAGCAATGAATTCACCAATAAAGACGCGTTGATCCGCGTGCGATGCGGCACGCTGTTGGTGATGTGGTATGAGACGGGTTTTGACCCAAACACGATATAATATGCACGATAAGAATTGGAGGAGTTACCATATGGCGCAATCCAATGAGACGCCTCGGGTGTCTGAACCGATGCAGCAGGAGAAGCTGGGGCCGCTGCGTGTACGCATGTCTGTGCTGCAACAGCGCGCGCGCACGCTGGGCATTCCGGCGGTGGTTGTGGTCGAGGGGATGAGCGCGGCCGGGAAGGGCGATGCCATATCCGGGTTGATCGAGAGCCTGGATCCGCGCGGCTTCAATGTGTATGCGATGCGCGCGCCGAATGAGCAGGAAAAGCGGTTTCCTTGGCTGCATCGCTATCATCAGCGAACCCCCGCGAAGGGCCGAATCGCCATATTTGACGGGAGTTGGTATGACGAAATGTTTGCCGCGCAGTTCAATGATGACATGGGCGATGCGGAGCGACAGATAAAGCGGAACCAGACCTGTGACATGGAGGGCAAGCTGGCTACGTCGGGTGCGGTGGTGATCAAACTGTTCTTGCTGATCTCGCAAAAGGAGCAGAAAAAGCGCCTCAAAAAGCTGGAGGGTGACAAGCACACCCGCTGGCGCGTGAGCAAGATAGATTGGCTGCAGAACAAGCATTATGAGCGAGCACATGACATCTATACCGAGATGATGGAGCATACCAGCCATCCGTTTGCGCCCTGGCATGTGATCCTGAGTGAGGATAGAAAGAGTACGATTAGAAGCATATATCACATCATGATCGATGCGTTTGAGCAGGCGATCACGCAAAAAGAGGCGCTGGCGCAATCGGGTGCAGCACCCGAATATGGGTTTGTGCCCTATGTGAAACCGATCCAGACCGCGCCAATCCAGCTGCTGGGCGATGTGGATCTGAACAAGACGCTGGAGGACGACACGCAATACAAACCGCAGCTCAAGCAAGCGCAACAGCGTCTGAAGGATTTGCACAACCGCATCTATCAGGCGAAGATCCCTGTGGTGCTTGGGTTTGAGGGCTGGGATGCCGCGGGCAAGGGCGGCAGCATCCTCAGGCTCACGCAGGCGCTCGATCCGAGGGGCTTCCAGGTGAACCCGACCAGCGCACCCGATGCCACCGAGTTGGCGCATCATTATCTGTGGCGGTTCTGGAACCATGTGCCCAAGAATGGTCACATCGCCATCTTTGATCGCACCTGGTATGGGCGTGTGATGGTAGAGCGCGTGGAGAAGCTGACCGCAGAGGGCGATTGGCGGCGTGCCTATGATGAAATCAACCAATTTGAGCACAATCTGGCCGATTGGGGTGCGATCGTGATCAAATTCTGGCTGCAAATCGATCAGGAGGAGCAGCTGCGGCGTTTCCATGATCGGCAAAATACGCCCGAGAAGCAGTACAAGATCACCGATGAGGACTGGCGCAATCGCGAGAAATGGCCGCTGTATGAGACGGCGGTGAATGAGATGCTGCAAAAGACCAGCACGTCCTTTGCGCCTTGGGTGATCGTGGAATCAAACAACAAGCACTATGGGCGGCTGAAGGTGCTCAATACCGTGATTGACGCCATCGAAGCACGACTCAAATGACGCCTTCTCCCGCTTACGCTCGCAATTCTTCTCGGATGAGCAGTCGGAAATTCTGCCTTCGTTTCCCATCCGAGGAGATGGCCTTCGGACTTCGACGAGGGCGTGTTGACCTTTGTCAACACGCTGAAGCGCCCTGGCACAAATGTCAGGGCGCTGTATTATGTGTGTTAGATGAATCATTCCAGTGGGAGAAGGACTCCCATATCGGTCATGCCGACCGGGCGCACGCAGCGCTTGTGCCAGCCGGGATCCTGCAGCGCATCCAGCGGCGGCGCCTCCAGGCATTCATCAAAGCGCTTGCGCGTATAGTCGATGAGCAGGTCGTCCACGTTGGTCGAGACATCCTCAAATACGCGCCAGTGTGCATCCGGCAGGTGCAGCAGCGTGATCTGGGTCTTGCCCAGTCGCCGATAGATGTCCAGCACTTTAAAATGTGCGCCCGAATCGATCGTGCAGAGCGCCCATTCCGCACCGAAATTCAGATCGGATGGATCCAGAAAATGGTTGGATAAAATCGCATATCGATGGGAGGATTCCATGCCTCCGTCCAGCAGCGTTGCATCGGTCGGCTCTTGCTGATGCAGGAGCATCCCGGGACGATATTTGTCCGCGATGCGCAGGTTGGTATCGCGATGCAACAGGCGCAATCCAGGGTACGTGAGGTTCATGATTTGTTCCATTTCTTCATGGGTGTTCATCGGTACCATCCTCGATTCATCGCCATTTTTGGCAGCTCACGGTGCAATGGAGAAGCATTTTTATGATTATACAAAAAATAGTCCCAGAAAGCAAATTTCCATACAAAATCTGTCGAATGATAGTAAGATTTATAGAAATACTCCAAAAACATCGGTCTGTTTTAGGTGATCTAATTTTAGAACTCGGTCTGTATTCGACGAAATAATCACATCCCGTCCACAAGTCGGTTTCAATTTTGCGCATCAAACCAATGCGATCCAAGAAGGTGACCTCCGCCGCCATAGGGAGTGAAAATCGATGTCAAAACGGACGATTTCACCCCTCAAACATGCTCCGACAAGAAAATGCGTAAAGCGCTAGAAATATTGTGTCAAAGTGGCATATGTAGTATAATAATACGAAAAGAAACACTTTATATGGTGTTCTGAGGCGATGAGGTTACACCATGGACCCGAATCAAACTTGAATAAACAGAGCAAAAGAACGTGTATTTGCTGCGGTGTATCCATTTTGATGAGGCCTCTGAAATATATAGAATCAGCGAAAACAAAGGTTCCTCACCGTTTTCTCATCGCGAATTGATTACATTGTGGGACGAAAATGGGGGGAGATTTGTTCGAAAATTTTGCCATATGTAACCGTGATGTATCGCAATTGGAATATAATAGCACTATATCATGAGTGGATACTCTGTGCACGGCGATTTTTCCTTGCAACGTCTATCTCTCGACATGGTCAAAAGACTGCCCTGCAACCTTGCGGGGCGAGCGGAAATATCCGCTTCTGGCGCGCATACAACAAAGGATGCGCGTGCGGCCCGCAGCAAGGCGCCCCGCGAGGCAGAACAATTCGACGGAAAACTTATACAAACTAAGATATTTTATTTAGGAAGGTGAGCAAAATGTCAAGAAAAACGAGACAGTTCCTAGCCACCCTACTTACCATCGTAATGATGGTAACTATGGTGCCCTCCAGCCTGGCTAGCGGGGAGAGTCAGCAAAGCTGGGCTACGTGGTCAGCCAATTCTGATCCGGCGATTGTGGATCAGAATGGGGTAGTACCCGAGAAATACACGACAAATAGGCTCCCGATGATCCCTGTTGAGGGCTCGAGCAACTATTGCGTGCTTGTGCGCGATGGTCGCTACGTCCTGGTGGATTCCAACGGACTTCCTATTGGAGGTGGCGAGAATGGATATCCGTCTGTGGACGCACTGGGTCAGCCCGATAATGGATCATTCACCAAAGAAGAGATCGAGGTCTTGCTAGGCATCACCGGATCGGATGATGAATCGGGCACTACAGATGACAATATCGACGATCAGAGCGCCAGGAAGTTTAAGCTTGTTGAAGGCGATCGCTATGTCGAAATTGATGCCGACGGCAATCCCGTTAAGGATGCCAACGGCAACTATCTGTCGCTGGATGAGAACGGCGAGCCGGATGAGACGACATTCACCGAAGACGAGATCGCGGCCTTGCTAGGCATCACCGGATCGGATGATGCCGGCAAAGAAGAGATCGAAAAAGAACCTTCGAGCAACAAGTCCATTGTTCTTGTGATGGATAGTCGCTATGTTGAGGTCGATGAAGACGGCAATCCCGTTAAGGATGGCAACGGCAACTATCTGTCGCTGGATGAGAACGGCGAGCCGGATGAGACGACATTCACCGAAGACGAGATTGCGGCATTCATGGCAGCGCGCAATGAGGGCATCTTCGCGGCGAACAGACTTGCGTCTATCGACGAAAACATCGACTACACGGAAACGACCAATGTGACGTTGACCAAGGTGTGGGTCAACGGCGGATCCGTTGAGAAGCCCGATGTCCGAGTCATGACGAGCATGGTATACCAGGATCCTCTGTCCGAAGGCGAAGTCCAATCGAAAGAGGCTGGCTATCACATCATTCCGAGCAATGGCTCTGATAACGAGTACAGCATCGACGTCGAACTGCCCAAATGGGTGAAGATAGACGACGATGAGGGTGTCAGGTATGCAGCGGTTGAAAGATATGATATCGTTGCGGAAGACAAGGTAAGCATCACCGGCAAAAGGGTGGAGCACCTTGGATTTGGCTCCAACAGTGATAATACGGTTCTCTACACCTACAATACCGTTTATAGCAACCTTGGTATCGTCAAGACGTTTGTGAATGACGGCGATACGCATAAATCCGTCACGGTGCAGCTGCAGCGCAGCAGCGATGGCGGAAAGACCTATGCTGCCTATGGAAAGAACATTACCCTGGCGCCGATCCCGGGTTTGGACACGCAGCTTTCGGCTACGCTCTCTGATTTGCCGATGGGCGGACTGAACGGCAGCGGAAATCCTGTCAGCTACGTGTATAGGTTGGTTGAGCTTGCCATTGATGGCAATGCAGGCAAAGTCGCTGATTATACCGTCAGCTCTGAGATCGTTGATGGTAGCACAGGGTTGTCCGGCACGATCACCAACACCAAGAAGGATCCCAATCGCGGCACCATCACCATCCATAAGACTTGGAATGGCATGAGCGCCAGCGAATACAATGCGCGCTATGGCGATGGCAATAACGTCGTGCCGCTCATCGCAAACTTCTACGTGTATGGCAAAACAGAAGACAACAATACGATTAAAATTGCAACACCGGTTTCGCTCACCCCGGCCGGCGGCGATAGCGTCACGGTTGGAATAGATCTGTTCGATGCCAACGGTAAGCCGTATGAGTACTCGGTAATCGAGATCGGTACGGTTGGCACAGGCCATGTCTTCTATGAAGGCTCGGCCAGCGAACTGACGCAAGTTGCTGGATCAGATACCGATTATGAAATCTCTTTCAACAACGTCAGCCAGCTTATCACATTTGAAGCAGGGAAGAAATGGAACCCTGACCCGCCCGCGGGTTCTTGGGTTGAGGTTGAGCTGTATCAAAACGGCACAGCCATGAATCCGCAGCCCGAGGGCTTCCCCAAGAGGCTCAGCGCTGCTGATGGCTGGGATGTCAGCGTGCCCAACCTGCCCAGGTCGGACGAAAACGGGGATATCAAATACACACTACGTGAAGTCGATAGCAATGTCGAGAACTACACAGCGATTCAAACGAATGACGGCGGCCTGTTGAATGTCGGGACTGAAACCCCCACCGTCATCGTTGAGAAGAACTGGGCGAATGGCATGATTGACCGTGACGGCACGCCCATCGAAGGCTCTGTCAGACTGAAGCTGCAGCAATATGTTGATGGCGATTGGCAGACCGTCGAAGAATGGGAAGTTGGCGCAGGCAACAATCAGGAACTGAACAAGGCCATAAGTGGACTCGAAACTGGCGTGGAATATCGCATCGTTGAGGAGTCCGACAATGGCAATTGGTATGTGAACATACAGCCCAGCACATTCAAATTTGTGGAGGACGAGAGCAAGTTACACAACGTGATCGTTACGAACTCCAATTCCATAGGCCCCGGCCCTGGCGAGTTGATTTCGAGCATCCCGTTCCGCAAGTATTGGAACGACAATGGCACCAATCTGAGCGATGAAGAGAAGCAGGTGGCGCATAATGCAACCTTCTATATCTTCAGCTCACTCAAACCGTATGATGCGGCAAAGGAAAACTGGGAAGACGCAGTTGGCGGCATCTCTAACTCCGTCACGCTGCATGCAAACCTCTCTGCTGAGGCCAACCCCGGCTATGTAACGGGCTATTTCCGCAACCTGCAGAAGTATATCGATGGCGTAGAAGTGTTCTATACCATTGTTGAAGTGCCCGTGAATGGCTATACCTCTTCCGGACAGACGTTCCCCACGGACGGTGTGCGTACATTTACCAACACCCGCATCGTGGAAAACGTAACAAAAGTGAAGACGTGGGAGTTCCCGGTGGATCAGCCCAAACCCGAGAACGCGGCTGACGGATGGGAACTGGCGATGATCAAAACGACCAAATTCATCCTGTATCGTAGCGAAGGCGCAAACGGTGAGGGCGAAGCGATTGGGACGATTTCGGTCAAGGAAGGAACCCTGCAAACAGACTACTTGAAAAACAATGGCACAGTGCTGAACTTTGGCAATTGGCCAGCCTATTCGCCAAAGGGAGAAAAGTATTACTATCGTGTGGAGGAAGACGGGGTTGACCCGGATGCCGAAGTTGGTTTTGATGTCATTCAGGAAACCGGATCTGACAAAATCATCAACCGGTATCGTTCGCGCACGGACAAGATGAATCTGACCGTACAGAAGTATTGGGAGAACAAGGATCTTGTCAAGTATCCGCTGCCCAAAAAGCTTACGTTCAAGATTGTTAACGTGACCGATCCCTCTAACCCCGTTGATTATGAGGATGAGAGCGGCACAAGCGTATTCACCATGAATGGAACGGGCGCCCACTGGTCGGTTGAGATCAAAGACGTGCCGCGCTATATCATCGATGCAGAAGGAAACAAAGTAATGCAGTCGTATGAGATCGTCGAAGTTGCAGTTGACGATGATCCATTCGACCCCGATTCTCAGGTTTCGTCGTCGAACAAGTTTACGTATACTCGTACGGCGACATGGAAGATGTCTGAAGGCTATTTCATCCTATATAATGCACCCACGAATGAGCTGCCAGACAGTGGATCCATGAACATCCGCGTATACAAAGCCTGGGATCATGGCAATAACCCCGGCACGCTCCCGACTGAGAGCGATGTGGGCATGATGCTGATGAGGAATGGCGTGAGTGCATCTGCGCAGCAGGCGCCCACCAGAAATGACGGCCCGCAGTGGCCCAAGACGCAGGACGGATTGAAGAGTGCTCTGTTTACCGATATCATTCGCGTCGATGGAGAATCAACGATCTCGGTTTCTGAGACCAAGATTCCGGCCAACTATTACCCCAGGATCAAGAAAAACCTGACGGAAGATTATCCGAACAAGGAACAGTGGGCGATCATTGAGAACGTCTACACTGAAAATCTGATTGATCTGAGCATCACCAAGATATGGGATGCGAAGCTTCCTGGCGTGGATATGCCGGATGCGATCAATGTGCTTGTCGAAGCAAAGCGTGAAAATGACAGTGGCAAACTGAACATCTTGGCTCCGATCTCGGTGCAACTGACCGCAACCAACAATTGGACGACCACCATCTCTGTTCCGGGAGAGGACTTCGCAGACAACGAGCAGGATACGGAGCTGGCGCTTGTATACAAGGTCACTGAGGTTTCCTTGGTGTACGGTGACAATGTCGTGCCGTTTGCGAGCTCGGTGTTTACCAGTGTTGTCGATCCTGCCGGCTGGATAAGCGCGAATGGTGATCTGAGCTTTGAGATCGAGAACGAGAACCAGAACAAGACCGAGTTCTCATTCACCAAGGCATGGATTGGCGATACCGCTGACACACGCCCGATAAAGATCGACCAGTATCTGACGCTGAAGCGCGGATATATCGAGAACGGGGCGCTGGTGTCGGACACCAATTATAGCAGCGCTGTCATCCCGACGCCTGTCAAGAATGGAGCGAACTGGAAGTACACCTTCACCGACCTTGAAAAGTATGTCTTGCTCGAGGACGCCACATCTGCTACCGAGTATGTGTACTATGTGGTGGAAGAGCAGATACCGGGCTATGCAGCTCCGGTGTATTCCGCGAGCGACTATAGCACTGATGGCGCATTCAATGGCGGCACCATCACAAATGAGCTGGAACTATTTGACATCAACGTGTCCAAGAAGTGGGGCGCCGAGTATGACAACTATGCAGACGTCATCATGCGCCTGTATCAGAGGAAGCAGGGCGACACTGCTTGGAACCAGAACCAGATCCAGATCGATTCTACCGAGATCAAGATTTACAGCACGGGTCAGAACGGCGGCAACAATGTGTTTGTGAGCCTGCCCAGCCATTACTATGATGAAGATGGCACCGCGCAGCCGTATGAGTACAAGGTGATCGAGGATGCAGCATCGCTGGAATTGTTTGATGCTGTGTACAGTGCCGGCGCACATGATAACTTTGACATCGTGATCGTGTCTGAGAGCAATTCTGGCGCAACCATCGATGATAAGGCTGGCATTCTGATCACAGTCAAGCAGAACGAAACCGGTGTGACTGATATTGATCTGGGTCTGCTGACCGTGACCAACACCCTGAGAACCTTCAAATTTGAAGTGAACAAGAAGTGGAAGGACGATCTGAATCCCGTATCCCCGCCTGTTCACCCGGAGACAATCACTGTTAAGGTCTGGTCCGATGCGAGCGGAAGCGACGCTCAGGTCCCGGGCGATGATATGATCCTGACAGTGGCCGAAGATGGTACCTACACATCGACTGTCAGCCTGCCGTCGCATACCTATCGCAACGGAAAATGGCAGATGATCAACTACTGGGTCGAGGAGGATCCGGTTCCCGCAAACTACGAGCGCGTTGACAGCAAAAGCAAGGTCAATATCGACTCGTCCAACAAGATGATCACCGTAGAAAACAAGTGGGTGCCGTTCACGGTGGAGATTACGAAGACCTGGAATTCGGGCGCACTGTATAACAAAACGGACTTTATGGCCAACTACGTGCCCAGCTCGATCAATGTAAAGGTCAGCCGCAAAATTTCTACTGAGAATGAATTCACATTCCTGGCTACTGTCACGCTGACCGAGGATGATGCGACAACGCCGGGCAGCAACGTGTGGCAGTACTCCACCACGTTATGGGGAGCCCAGGATGACGCGGGCAATCTCTACACCTATTCTTTCGAGGAAGTGCTCCCCACTGGCTATAGCAATGCCTTCGAAATGGGCATTCCTTCGACCAAGCAGGATGCCAATGGCGCGAGCTATGCCGTGACCAACACGCTCAAGACAATTGACCTGAAGGGCACGAAGGCTTGGGAGGACGATTTCGACAACTTCTACAACCTCAGGACAAATGTGATTGAACTGACTGTGTCGCGTGCCGGCGACGATGATTTCGAACTGACGTTGAACGTGGACGTGACATTGCCTACCGGCAATGTCAAGAACTGGGAGATCAAGGGCTTGCCCGCGATCAATCCGGCAGACGGAAGCGAATGGGCATACACCGTTGTGGAGACACCGGTCGATGGCTATGAGATCACCAGCGATGACGGCGACTTGGACATCGTGAATACGATGACGGCGGACGAAGTTAAGTTTACCAAGGAGTTTAGCGGCAGAGATGCGCTGAATGCTGCGGTCGTGAATTCCTATCCGGCTTATCCGGTTGACGATGTGAAGCTTGTGCTGCACAGGATCAGCTATGGCCCGAACAATGAGCCGATTGATGCCGTGCTGAGAAACCCGACGCCTGACCCGGAGGATGGCGTGTACACGTACACTGGCCTGCCCATGTACTACTATGCTGGCGGCAATCGGGAAGAGTACACCTATTATGTGGTTGAGAGCCCCTCGATCGTGGGCTACAGCGTCAGCTACAGCGATACTGACAGAGCCAATGAGGATGGCACTGTGACCAACACACTGGATATCGGTGATATCACTGTGACCAAGGAATGGCCGGAGGGCGATACAACGACCTATGAAATCACCTACAAGTTGGAGGGCTTCATTGGTGGCGAGACCGATCCTGTGATTTCGATCTTGAATCAGAAGCTGTCTGGCCCGAGCAACCTGTCGCGGAAGCACGAAGGTCTGCCGACGCACTGGAACGGCCAGCCGATCACCTACGAGGTGACCGAGACGCCTGTGCCCAACTACTCGACCAACTACCGAGGAAACGAGACGCTGCTGGCCAAGGGTGACTCTTTGACCATCACCATCGTCAACGGCAAGAATACAATCAACAAGGAGTTTGTCAAGAAGTGGGTTGACTATGGCTTTGGCGAGGAGACCCGTCCCGACACAATCACCGTCACGCTGAAGCGCATGGTGAGTGGAGAAGAGGACTCTGACTTCTCCATCGAAAAGGTGCTGACTGTTATCAAGACCGGCAACGCCGATCTGGTATGGACCTTCACTGGCCTGGATCAGTATAGTCTTGACGGTGTCGAGTACGTGTACTTTGTGGAGGAAAATGCGATCAATGGCTACACGCCTGACGACGTGAAAGACATGACGATCACCAACACACTGGAACGTACCACAGAGCTTAAGGGCACCAAAGCCTGGATCATCCCGGAGATGGTGGAGACCGTGACACAGCCGACCAGCATCACCGTGAAGCTGTATCGCTCGTTCACAACACCTGTTGATACCACGGGTGAGGCGTACATGACGGAGGAATTCGACACGCCGGCTGTAAGCGGTAATACTTGGTCCTTTGGACAGTTGCCGCAGTATGTGAACGACGATGGTGAGCAGAAGCAGTGCCACTATCTGGCAGTCGAAGTGCCGACCATTGGCTATGAGAGCGCTGGCGCTGGCTATGCATTCACGAACAAACTTCGCACGACCACGGTAAACGGCGTTAAGAAATGGTCAGACGAAGGCTACACCGGTGCCCGTCCCGAGAAGATCACCATCTCGCTGTACCGCAAGGCTGGCGCGAACGGCGCGGAGGAAGCGGTGAGCGGCTTCCAGAACGTGGAGATCACCAACAATATGTGGAGCTTTGGTCCGCTGCTGGCGCATGATATGGAGACCGGTGAAACCTACACCTACTATGTGAAGGAAGCAGAGATCCTCGGCTATACCAAGGATGAAGATGGGATGGATGTGACCAACACACTGGATACCGGTGATATCACCGTGACCAAGAGATGGCCGCAGGGCGATACAACGACCTATAAAATCACCTACATGTTGGAGGGCTTCATTGGTGGCGCGACCGATCCTGTGATTTCGATCCCGGATCAGGAGCTGTTTGGCCCGAGCAACCTGTCGCGGACGCACGAAGGTCTGCCGACGCACTGGAACGGCCAGCCGATCACCTACAAGGTGACCGAAACGCCTGTGCCCAACTACTCGACCAGCTACGATGGAAACGCGACGCTGCTGGCCAAGGGTGACGATTTGACCATCACCATCGTCAACGGCAAGAATACAATCAGCAAGGAGTTTGTCAAGAAGTGGGTTGACTATGGCTTTGGCGAGGAGACCCGTCCCGACACAATCACCGTCACGCTGAAGCGCATGGTGAATGGAGTAGGGGATTCTGACTTCTCCATGGAAAAGGATCTGGATGTTGTCAAGACCGGCAACGACGATCTGAAATGGACCTTCACTGGCCTGGATCAGTATAGGTTCGACGGTGTCGAGTACGTGTACTTTGTGGAGGAAGATGAGGTCGATGGCTACACGCCTGACGACGTGAAAGACATGACGATCACCAACACACTGGTCTTGGGCGATGTGACCTTCTACAAGGCTTGGAGCGAAGATACTGATTATACTATCAACCGCCCCGGCATCGAACTGACACTGATGCAGGGCAATGCGCCGATGCTCAACGCGCCGACGCCGGTTGTAAACAATGCGGGCACTACGTCTGTAACCTACACCTATAAGGACGTTCCGGTCTCCGGCAATGGTGGTCCTTATGTGTACACCTTGGTTGAGACGGCCATGGATGGCTACACCACCACGTATGTGAGTGGCGAAGCTGCACAGGTGAATGAGGCAATCACCAACACCCTGCGCACCATCGACATCAATGTGGAGAAGGTGTATGAGGGCGACGAAAACAGCTTGACCTCCAGGCAGAATGTTACTGTGAATCTGACTGGTATGGTTGACAGCAGCCTGACCGCGGTGGTGAGCGACGAGCTGACATTGACCGGCGTAGAAACCAATCCTTGGACCGGCAGCTTCGATAACCTTCCGAAGTACTGGTGGACAGAAGCCAATGGCTTCGAATTGATCACCTACACGGTGACCGAAGAGCCTGTTCCTGGCTATACCTTGGAGTCCATAATGATGGATCCGAGTGAGTTCTCCGATGACGAAGATGAGTACGGCGTGACCATCACCAACGTGCTGGATTCGGAAGACATCGAAGTCGTCAAGACATGGGATCTGAGCGGCATGAACGACGCTGCGACGATCCAGCTGCCCGAGGACATCAGCGTCACACTCAATCGCAAAGACAGTGAGGGCGAGTATAGTGACTTTGTCACCAACCCGTTTGATGTGAATGGGGCGCGTGATGGCAGCGAAGATTGGACCGAGACCTTCTCCGGTCTGCCGACGGGCGGCGTGAACGGCACCTACACCTACTACGCTGAGGAGACCGAACCGAATGGCTTCTATGAGGATTCCGATGAAGACGATCTGGAACTGATCAACAAGCCGATCCTCATCGATGTCACTGTGACCAAGGAATGGCTCGGCGAATACGACAACAGCGAGATTCCGGCGCAGGTGGGCATCGCCCTGAAGAGCGAACCCGAAGACGTGCTGGGCGAAGATGGCATCAGTGTACTGCTCACGAGCGGTGATAGCTGGTACCACACCTTCGAAAACCTGCCGACCCACACCTACGATAATGATGGTGTTGCAACTGAGATCGAATACTATGCAGAAGAGCAGAGTCTGGACGATGGCTTCGTGACGAGTATTGGATCCATTGGCGACGATGGCAAGATTGAAATCACGAACACTATCAAGCTGATGGATATCTCGATCGACAAGAGCTGGCTGGGCGAAGGCAAGCACAAGGATGCCAGAGGCGATGTCACCATCACGCTGTATCGCAAGATCGGCGATGAGAATGGCGAAAAGGTTGGCGAGCCTGTGACCGTGGACGCAAGCATATTTGCGGACGGCAAACTCGACTACGAAGACGTGATCACCTTCACTGACCTGCCCATGTATAAGCCGGTCGTGGTCAATGGTGTGCTGAAGCTTCAGGAATACACCTACTATGTGGAAGAAACTGAAATCCCCAACTACGTTCCTTCGTATGACAACAACGAGATCACCAGTGAATCTGAAGACAAGACGATCGTTGTGATGAACACGATGGATACCACCAGCGTTCCGATCCAGAAGATCTGGGATGACATGATTGATGACGAGTACAACAAAGCTGGCATTCGTCCGAATGAGCTGACGTTCTATCTGTGGCGCAATGGCGACATGAGCAATGCCTACGACACCCTGACGATCAGTGACATTGATCTGACGAATGACGGATTCGTAAGTGACGGATTCATCGGTCTGCCGGTGCTTGATCGCAGAGGCACGCCCTACATCTACACCGTGACAGAGGAGCCGATCAACGGCTACGATGACGCTGTGATCAGGATGGAGAACATTGGAACAGACGAAGAACCCCTGCTGCAGGCGCAGGTCACCAACCCGCTGAGCAGGATAACCGTCCGCTTGGTCAAGAACTGGATTGGCGACACAGCGGACTATCGTCCGGCGGAGAATCTCGTCGTCACCTTGAATGCAAGGACCAGCGACGAGGGTGAAGGCATTAACTACACCAGGCTGATCCCCAGCTCAGATTCGAACATGTGGACAGCAACCTTCAATGACCTACCCAAGGCAAACAAAGCAGGCGAGCCGTACATGTACAGCATCGTTGCCGAAGCGGCAGAGGGTGATGAGGAATCGCTGCATGCGTACACCCAGCTGTTCATGAACGATGGCAAGCTGACCCCCATGGTCGAAGGCGAATCGTTCGAAGGCATGATCAGCAACACACTGAAGACCGTTCGCAGGTCGGTGATCAAGTCCTGGAAAAATGATTCGAACAATGAGTTCAAGACGAGGCCGACCGAACTGGATGTGTGGCTGACAAGGAAGTCCAACAACACGCAAATGGAAATGGTTGATGGCAGCAGCCGCACACTGAGTGAATCGAACAGCTGGATGACAGGCTTCGATCTGGCATTGCCGATGTACCCGCCGCACGCTGAGGATGAGCAGGATGTGTACATCTACGAAATCCAGGAAGAAGAGAACATCCCCAACTATAAGTGGAGCGATACCAAATCTACCACTTATGGCGACCTCGTGGCCTACACGCTGGTTAACACGCTGGATACCATCAAGATCGTTGTGAACAAGACGTGGACTGGCGATGGGGCCTGGACCAACGAGATTCGCGCGGAGAACCGGAAGACCTACGCTGAACTCTACAGACCTACTGCAATCCGCATCACCGTGACTGGCAATGTGAATGGCGAGAATGTCATAACGAAGAGCGCGATCATGTACAATGATCTGGGCACGTATCAGGTTTCGTTCGAACTGCCGAAGACCTATGTTGAGCAGGGCATAGAACATGAAATCGAGTACAGCGTTGCAGAGTCCATGCCGAACGGCTCTCCGATCCTAGGCTACGCCGAAACGGAGCAGAGGGGCGACAGGATCCAAGAAACCGAGAATGGGATCATCAGGACCATCGACATCACCAACGTGATGGAGACCATCGCGATACGCGTGACGAAGACCTGGACCGATATCGGCGACAGGGAATGGCCGGAGGTAACCATCGCATTGGTGGCTGGAAACAATGTCGTGATGCATATGGATAAGTACGACGAAGGCACGAATGAGTATGTGATCACAGGCCTGCCGATGTACAACAGCCGGACTGGTACGCCTCTGAGCTACCGTGCGATCGAAGATGTCAACGCAATGGCGGCGCCGTACTACCTCAACTCCATTTATGATGGTACTAACCTGAGTGACGACGTCAGCAGGCACATCATCGTGGACAACATCTATGATCCGGGCAACACGAGGATCGTAGAGGTAGAGGTAGAGGTACCTGGTGTTGGCAGCGCGACCTATGACTCTGATATCTTCAGAGATCAGGCAGTCCCGCTGAGCAACGGCGTGGGCGACCTGCTCCACCTGGGCGACTGCTTCGACTAACTGAATCATACGCGCAATCGCGCAACACCGACCAATATGCCGGGTGCCTTCGGGCACCCGGCATAGAGTGGATTCTTGCCCGGAAGGGCATTCCCCGGATGGTTTTCATCAGAAACATGCATTTTATATCATGAGATGAATTCGCCCCGGATCGCCGGAAGGGTCGACACCCTTCAAACGTCAAATTGTATCACGGCCCTTGTTGGTTACAGGGGCAGCTCCTTCGGGATCGGCATGGCTTCAATCGATGATTTGTGGCATGTCACCTGCGGGAGGACAACCCCGAAAGGGATTTCGGTATCGCATCCTTGCAGCATGTGAATCCTTGGGTGAGCATCGCGAACCTGATACATCATATCTGCACAGCTCGGTGCATCCCCAATGAGGCAAGATGGGCAATGCAAGTTTCCGCGCAGGGCTGCGGTTACCACAGGCAGAATGGGCGACATCATGGCAGCAGTTATATAAGGAAGCTGCCACCTGGGTTATCATTGGATGGCGTTGAGGGGCGCTTGATGAATGGATAGGCCAATGCTCGAGTGAAGCACAAGAAATGAGGTGTATGAGGGATGAAAAAACTACTTGCACTGTTGCTGGCAATGCTAATGATGCTGGTGCCGATTGTCTCCTATGCGGAGGTTTCCTTCGACGATGAGACGGGCGAAGCATATGTGGATGACACGGCTGAACCGGAGTACACGCGCATCTCCAGCGATGAGTTTGGAGAGTTTATTGTGGGAGCCACCACGACACTGACGGGTGACTTCTTCACCAATATGTGGGGCAACAACACGGTCGATATCGACGTGCGCCACATGGTACATGGTTATTCCACCGTTGTGTGGGACAGGCAATCTTCCTTTATCCCCAATGAAACCATCGTTGCCCAGATCGCGGCTGCAGAGCTCGAGAGCGGTAACAAAATGTACACCATCCAGATCGTGGGCGATCTGGTGTACAGCGATGGTTCGCCGATCACGGCAAAGGACTATCTGTTCAGCTATCTGCTGCAGGCGGCGCCTCAGGTCGCTGAGATCGATGGCAAGATCACCAACATGGACCATATCGCCGGTATCGAGGAATTCAAATCGGGCGAAGTCCAAACGATCTCTGGCCTGCGCATTGTGGATGATTACACCTATACCGTTGAAATCAATCAGGAGTTCCTGCCCTATTTCTACGAGCTGAGCATGGTCGAGGCGACGCCGTATCCCATTTCGGTGATCGCACCCGGCTGCGAAATCGCAGATGAGGGACAGGGTATCTTCGTTCGCAATACCGATCCGAGCGTGACCGAGCCGATCTTCACCGCGGAGACGCTCAAGGCCACGATTATGGATCCGGATATCGGCTATATGGCTCATCCGTCTGTGGTGAGCGGCCCGTACACCCTGGAAAGCTTTGATTGGGAGACCCGCGAGGCAGTCTTCAAGATCAATCCCAACTTCAAGGGCGATTGGGAGGGCAACATCCCGACCATCGACAATGTGCGCTTTATCAACGTGAAGCCCATCGAGATGATGGATCAGCTGAAAAATGGTGAAGTCCATCTGCTGAATAAGGTGGTCTCCGGTGAGGACATCGAGACCGGCATCAACGATGGATATTCCGACTATTCCTCCTATCCGCGCCTGGGTTTTGGCTTCATTAGCTTTGCGTGTGAGCAGGGCCCGTCGCAGTTTGAAAACGTGCGCGAGGCGATTGCCTACTCCCTGGATGTGCCGCAGTTCGTGGCTGAATACACGATCAACTACGGCCTGCCGGTGTATGGCTATATGGGCATTGGCCAGTGGATGTACATGCTGATTTCGGCCGCGGCCACCAACCCGCCCAGCGAAGATCCGGTGGAAGCAGCGGTTTGGGGCACGCTCACGATGGAGAATCTCAACACCTATGAGATCGACATGGTGAAGGCGGAGCAGCTGCTGATCGATGACGGCTGGACGCTGAATGAGAACAACGAGCCCTTCGTGAAGGGTACCGACACCGTGCGTTATAAGATCGTGGATGACAAGCCGATGCCGCTGATCATGAAGTGGGCCAAGCTGAAGGACAGCGTGGCGGCTGAGTATCTGGATGAGATGCTGGTTGAGCCGCTGGCGACCATCGGGATGCAGATCGAAGTGACCGAGCTGCCCTTCGCGGAGCTGTTGCAGCACTATTATCGTCAGGTGGATCGCACCTACGATATGTTCTATCTGGCGACCGACTTCCTGTCCGCATTCGATCCCTATCCGGTGTTCAGCACCGAGGATCAGTATCAGGGCTCGCGCAACACCACCGGCTTTAGGGATGTGGCGCTGGAAGGCTTGGCCTATCAGCTGCGCAGTACCGAACCGGGCGAATTGCTGCAATATTGCCAGCGCTGGATCGCGTTCCAGACCTATTTCAATGACAAGCTGCCCATGATCCCGCTGTATAGCAACATCTATCACGACTTCTACACGCCCTACCTGCAGAACTACAATCCGCAGGAGATGAGCTGGCCGGTGGCGCTGATCGCCAGCTTCCTGGGTGAAGAGGTTGTCACAGAGGATACCGAACCGGCGGCGGAATAA
>JAJDGF010000128.1 GCA_030265545.1 Eubacteriales bacterium OttesenSCG-928-N13 | reverse complement strand
GCCAAGGCATCTTGACATTTTCCCGAAAAACGCTTGACAACGCGCGGCTTGGTCATTATAATGTGGCTATCGGCGTTGAAGGAAAGAGTAACGATCAAAACGCGCTTTTAGAGAGCTGGGCATGCTGAAAACCGGCAGCGCAAAAGGATCGTGAACATGGCTCCTGAGCTTTCCGCGTGAATCCAGATTGTGGGTTGAGCGCGGGACGGATGGCCCCGTTACAGGCATAGCCAATGTTGGTTGGCGATGAGGCGCATATGGCGACATATGGGCAAAGCAGGGTGGTACCACGTCATGACAGACGTCCCAGCAGCAAGCGGGGACGTCTTTTTTGTTCCCCCGAAACGGCAACCGCACAGAAAAGAGGAGGCAAAAACCCATGAGCAAACCCACATTTTACATCACCACGCCGATCTATTATCCGAGCAGCAAGCTGCACATCGGCCACAGCTATTGCTCCGTGGCGGCGGACAGCATGGCGCGCTTCAAAAAACAGACCGGCTACGACGTGTATTTTCTGACCGGCACGGACGAGCACGGCCAGAAGATCGAAACCAACGCCGCCAAGGCGGGCAAATCGCCCCAGGCGTTCGTGGACGATATCGTGGCAGGGATCAAACTGCTTTGGAAGCAGATGGATGTTGACTATGACGATTTTCTGCGCACCACCGAGGATCGCCATCAGAAGGTGGTTCAGAAGATCTTCAAGCAATTTTATGATCAGGGCGATATCTACAAGAGCGAATATGAGGGACTGTATTGCACGCCCTGCGAATCGTTCTGGACGCCCAGCCAGCTGAAGGATGGCTGCTGCCCCGATTGCGGGCGACCGGTGGAGGCCGCCAAGGAGGAGAGCTATTTCTTCCGCATGAGCAAATATCAGGATTGGTTGATCGATTATATCGAGACCCATCCGAACTTCATCCAGCCGCCCTCCCGCGCCAATGAGATGCTGCAAAACTTCCTGCGCCCCGGCCTTCAGGATCTGTGCGTGTCGCGCACCTCGTTCAAATGGGGCGTGCCGGTGGATTTCGATCCGAAGCACGTGGTCTATGTCTGGATCGACGCGCTGAGCAACTACATTACCGCGCTTGGGTATGGCACCGATCATGATGAACTGTTCCGCAAATATTGGCCGGCGGATATCCAGCTGGTGGGCAAGGAGATCGTGCGCTTCCACACCATCTATTGGCCGATCATGCTGCACGCGCTGGGGCTGCCGCTGCCCAAGCAGGTGTTTGGCCACGGCTGGCTGGTGGGCGTGGATGGGGACAAGATGTCCAAATCCAAGGGCAACGTGGTGGATCCGGCGATCCTGTGCGATCGCTATTCGTCCGACGCGATCCGCTATTTTCTGATGAGGGAGATGCCGTTCGGCTCGGACGGGCGCTTCTCCACCGAGACGATGCTGACCCGCATCAATTCCGATCTGGCCAACGATTTGGGCAATCTGGTCAGCCGCACCGTGGCCATGATCGAGAAATATTACGGCGGCCAGGTGCCTGAAATCGGCAGGACGACCGAGCTGGAGCAGTCGCTCAAGCTGCGGTTTGAGCAGCTGCCCGCGCTGGTGGAAAAATTCATGAATGAGCTGCAATTCTCGCTGGCGCTCAGCGAAATCTGGAAGCTGGTGGGCGATTGCAACCGCTACATTGACCTGACCCAGCCCTGGATCCTGGGCAAGGAAGGCGGCGACAAGGACTATCTGGGCACGGTATTGTATTACCTAGCCGAGTGCGTGCGCGCTGTGGCGGTGGCGGTGGCGCCCACCATGCCCCGCACCCCCGAGCGCATCTTTGCGCAGCTGGGGCTGAATGACCCAAGCCTGCAAACATGGGAATCCATCCAGTCCTTTGGCGGACTCAAGCCGGGCACGCAGGTGGAAAAGGGCGCCGCACTGTTCCCGCGCATCGATATCCCAAAGGAGATGGAGGCGCTGTCCCAGCTGGGCGATGAGCCCGCCGCGTCCACGCCCGAGCCAACGAAAGAGGCTCCCCAATCCCCGGAATACATCGGGATCGAGGACTTCGCCAAGGTCAAATTGATCGCTGCCCGCGTGATCGCGTGTGAGCGCGTGGAGGGCTCGGACAAGCTGCTCAAGGAGACGCTTGATATAGGCAACGGCCAGACCAAGACCGTACTCAGCGGCATCGCGCAGCAATATTCGCCCGAGCAGATGGTGGGCAAAAACGTGGTGCTGGTGAACAACCTCGCACCCCGCAAAATGCGCGGTACGCTGTCTGAGGGCATGCTTCTATGCGCCGAGAATCCGGACGGCAGCCTGCGCCTGCTGACCACCGATGGGGATGTTGCGCCCGGATCGGAGATCAGCTAAATGAACCTGTTTGATACGCATTGCCATCTGATGGATGATCGGTTCGATGAGGATCGGGATCAGACCATCCAGCGCATGAAAGACGCGGGCGTGACGCTTGCGGTGGTGGTGGGCGATGCCGCGAATGACCCGCTGCCCAGCATCCGCTTGGCGCAGCAGCATCCGTTCATGTATTGCGCGGCGGGCGTGCATCCGCACGATGCCAGCTGCTGGGACGAGGCGCGCGCGCAGGCATTGCGCGGCTGGATGGATGAGCCGAAGCTGGTCGCGCTGGGCGAAATCGGGCTGGATTACCACTACGACCTGTCCCCGAGGGACATCCAAAAGGCCGCCTTTGAAGCGCAGCTCCAGATGGCATATGAGCTGAAAAAGCCCGTGATTCTGCACATCCGTGAGGCGCACGGCGATGCCACCGAGATGCTCATATCGCGGCACCGCGAGGGGCGGCTGCCCGCGGGCGTGATGCACTGCTATACCGGCAGCTGGGAGAGCGCAAAGACCTATCTGAGCATGGGTCTCTATATCTCGCTGAGCGGCACGGTCACATTCAAAAATGCGCCCAAGCTGTGGGAGGTGGCCGAGAACTGCCCCCTCGATCGGCTGCTGATCGAGACCGATTGCCCCTACATGGCGCCCGTGCCCATGCGCGGCAAGCGCAACGAGCCCGCGTTTGTGCGCTATACCGCACAGCGCGTGGCCGAGCTTCGCAATATGGACATCGAAGCGCTGGCAGATGCCGCGACCGAAAATGGAAAGCGACTGTTCGGCATCCGATAGGCAAGACAGCGCATGTGACAAACCGAGATATATATCATGCAGACAGGGCGGCGACGCAATCTATGCGCTGCCGCCCTTTTTGCAATACATGTTGACGAATGTAAACAGATGGTATATTATGGGTGTATGTATAGGAAGGAAGCCCTTGACGCAAAGAAAAGGAGTGCAATCATATGAAACGCAAAATTTGGATGGGCTTGCTATTGGCGCTGGTTTTGGCACTGGCGCTGGGCGGGTTTGCACTGGCCGAGGGCGCGCAGCCCAAGGCAGCAAAGCAGACAGTGATCGACCTGGGTGTGCTGGAGGACAACTACATAATCACCGGCAACGGCAGCTATCTGGTGACAGGAACGAGCACCCAACATCGGCTTCTGATCAGTGGCGGCAGTCCGCAGATCACGCTGCAAAACGTGAGCATGAGGGCGGGTGGTGGCGTTGCACCGATTGAGGTCACAGGCGCAAGCACCAAGGCAACGCTCAAGCTGAGCGGGCTGAATGTGCTGGTGAGCAGCGCAGAAGGCGCGCCCGCGCTGGCGGTGGAGGGTGGTGCGAGCGTCACGATCCAGAACCTGAGCAGCAAGAAGCCGGGCTAGCTGTATGCGTATCATCGGCCAAGTACGCGCACCCAAATATCCAGCGGCGTGATCGGCGGCAAGACAGAGGGCACAATCCATATCAAGAGCGGTGAGATCCGCGCGCTGGTGCAGGAGCCATCTAATACCATCACAAGCCATGCCGGGATTGGTGGTGGCGTCAATGGTACATCCACTTATCAGATCGCGATCTCGGGCGGCAGCGTGACGGCCAAGGGCAGCAGTTCGGGCGCGGGCATCGGCTCGGGCAATACGGGAAGCGCAACGGTCGACATCTCGGGCGGCAGCGTGACGGCCACGGGCGGCTACAATGGCGCGGGCATCGGCGCGGGCGATCATGGCAGCGCAACGGTCGGCATCTCGGGCGGCAGCGTGACGGCCACAGGCAGCAGCGACGGCGCGGGCATCGGCTCGGGCAGTCAGGGAAGCGCAGAGGTCACCATCTCGGGCGGCAACGTGACGGCCACGGGCGGCAATTGGGGCGCGGGCATCGGCTCGGGGTATAATAGTAGCGCAACGGTCACCATCTCGGGCGGCAGCGTGACGGCCAAGGGCGGCAATTTTGGCGCGGGCATCGGCTCGGGCTTGAATGCAAATACCACCGTGATGATCTCGGGTGGCAACGTAGCAGCCACGGGCGGCACCGCTGGCGCGGGCATCGGCTCGGGCTTGAATGCAAATACCACCGTGACGATCTCGGGCGGCAACGTGACGGCCACGGGCGGCACCGTTGGCGCGGGCATCGGCTCGGGCGATGATGGCAGCGCAGAGGTCACCATCTCGGGCGGCAAGGTGACGGCTATCGCGGGCTCATTGGGCGTGGCGCTCGGTTATGGAACAAGGAGCAGCACTGCCGACCTCGAGATCACAGGTGCCAAGACCAAGCTGATCACGCAAGGGCGCATCGAAGCAAACAATCTGACGCTGAACGGCATG
>JAJDGF010000127.1 GCA_030265545.1 Eubacteriales bacterium OttesenSCG-928-N13 | reverse complement strand
GGCTAAGATCGCATTAGATGGCGCGCTCTACCTTGCCACTGCGCATGCAGCGCGTGCAGACCGTCATCCGCTGGGGCGCACCATTGACCAGCACACGAATACGCTGGGTATTCGGGGCCCAGGTCCTGCGGGTCTTACGGTGGGAGTGGCTCACATTGTTTCCATGCGAGATCCCCTTATGACATACTTCACAAAACTTTCCCATCTCACACACCTCCTTCAGGTGAATATTGCATCAAAACAGATTGATTATAGCATCATATCCATGGAAATGCAAGCGTTTTCTTTGTAAAAATGGTGCCGAGTTGTCGGTTGACGCGGGTTTTACGTGGATTGTCTTGCATAAGGCGCGGAATCATTGTATAATACGCTATAGGGTTTGGTTTCGAATTGAATGGAACCCGCTGGAGGTCTATAATATGGATTGCAAATTTCAAACAGAGCTGGGCACAGTAACGGTCAATGACGAGGTGCTGCTGAAGGTCGCCGGGTATTCTGCACTCGAATGCTACGGCATTGTTGGCATGGCATCCAAGCGCACAACGGACGGCATTGTGCAGCTGTTTGGGCGCGAGAATTTGGGGCGCGGCGTGCGCATCATTCCGCTGCCGGACAGCGTGAATGTGGAGCTGTTCATCATCGTTGAATATGGTATCTCCATCGGCGCTGTCGCCGAGACGATCATCGATACCGTCAAATACAAAATTGAACACCTGACCGGGATCAGGGTCAACAAAGTCAACATCTCTGTTGAAGACATTCGCGTCTGATGCGGGATGTCTTTTGGCGTTGAAGGTGTTAGGAGGAAATCGTTTTGCCGCAAAAAACAATTGACGGGATGATGCTCAAGGAGATGTTCCTGAGCGGCGCAGCGCTGCTGGAGCGCAATCGCCAGAGCATCGATGCCTTGAATGTATTCCCCGTGCCGGATGGCGACACCGGCACCAATATGACCCAGACCATGACGTCCGCCGTCAAGGACTTGAGCGGGCGCACATTCCCGACCGTGTCGGACGTGGCCAACAGCGTGGCGCGCGGCGCCCTCAAGGGTGCGCGCGGCAACTCGGGCGTGATCCTCAGCCAGATCCTGCGCGGCATTGCGAAGGGTCTTGAAGGCGCAGAAGAAATGAACGCCGAGCTGCTGGTTCGCGCGATGGAGCTGGGCGCTGAAACCGCCTATAAGGCCATGATGAAGCCCAAGGAGGGCACCATCCTGACCGTGCAGCGCGTGATCGCGGAGGAGCTGTCCGCCGAGCTGAAAAAGACGATCGACATGACGGATCTGATGGCGAAGATCGTCAGCTCGGGCGATGCGATCCTGAAGCGTACCCCCGAAATGCTGCCCGTGCTGAAGCAGGCCGGCGTGGTGGATTCGGGCGGCAAGGGCTTGATGGTGGTGTATGCTGGGTTCCTGGCGGCGCTGCGTGGAGAGCCGATTGATCTGCTGGTGACCGATGAGGACGCAGGTCCGCTGCCGGGCGAATACATCGATGATCATTCCCAGCTGGACGAGATCCGCTATGCATATTGCACCGAGTTCATCGTGTCCCATCCGCGTCCCGACATGAAGGACAGCGAGGTGGCACGCCTGAGGAAGCGGCTGGAGCGCATCGGCGATTGCGTGCTGGTGATCGGGGACCTTGAGGTGGTCAAGGTGCACGTGCACACCAATGAGCCGGGCAAGGCGATACAGATGGCGCTGGAGCTGGGCGAGCTGGACGCGATCAAAGTGGACAACATGCTCGAAGAATTCCGTGAGCGCATGGAGAAGCGTCAATTGCAGGCGGCGCTCGAGCAAAAGCAGTTCGGCATCGTTGCGGTGGCGCTCGGCCAGGGATTGAGCGATATTTTCCGCGAGCTGATGGTGGATCAGGTGGTCGATGGCGGGCAGACGATGAACCCGTCGATCGATGATCTGTATCAGGCGATTGAGAAGGTCAATGCAAAGGAAGTCTTTGTGCTGCCCAACAACACCAATATCATCCTGGCCGCGCAGCAGGCGGCCGAGCTGACCGAGAACAAAAAGGTCTACGTGCTGCCCACCAAGTCCGTGCCGATGGGCGTGGCGGCGGCGGTGGCATTCATGCCGGATGCCGAGGGCGAGCAGAACGCGCAGCACATGCAGCAGGCGGCGGAGGCGGTGCATACCGCGTCGATCACCTATGCTGTGCGCGATACCACCTTTGACGGGCATGAGATCCACGAAGGCGATATCATGGGTTTGGTGGACAACAAGGTCGAGGTGCTCGGCAGCGACGTGCGCCAGGTGTCGCTGGACGTCATCCGCGATATGGTGCATGAGGACAGCGAGCTGATCACCATCTATTATGGTGAGGACATCGAGGAGCAGGCCGCCAATACGTTGGCCGAGCAGCTGGAGCAGCAGCATCCGCAGTGCGAAATCACCGTATATGAAGGAAAGCAACCGCTCTACTTCTATCTGATTGCGGTGGAATAACCGCACCAACGAACCACGATTCGCCGCTCGCAAGGGCGGCGTTATTTCTTGATTATCATGGAGGAGACCGATTGGACATACCGCTCAGTGACATCAAGGGCATCGGTCAGGCACGCCTGAAAACATTGAAAGCGCAGGGGATTGATTCCGTGCGCGATTTGCTGTTGTGTCTGCCGGCCGATTATAAGGACCTGAGCCAGCCGAAGCAGCTGTCCGAGCTGTTCGCGGGGGATGTGGCCTGCGTAAAGGTGCGCGTGGATGCACCCGTGCGTGAGCAGCGCGTGAAGCGGCTGGTCATCACCAAGACCCGCGTGGCGGACGATTCCGAATCGATGCCCGTGATTTGGTACAACCAGCCCTGGCTGAAGGGTCAGCTGTTTGAGGGCAAGGAGCTGCTGCTATACGGTCGGGTGGAGGCGAAATACGGCCATTTGCAGCTGTCCAGCCCCACCATCGAGCATGAAACGGGGCTGATCCCGATCTATCGCAGGATGCAGGGCATCCCGCCCAAGACGTTTCGGCAGATGATCGAGATCGCGTTAAAGCAGGCGGAGGGGCAGTGGCCGGACGAGCTGCCCGCGTCGCTGCGCGCGCGCTATGGGTTGTGTGAGCGCAATTTCGCGATGCGTGCGGCGCACTTCCCTGAGAGCCATGAGGCGCTGGCGGCAGCGCGGTATCGGTTGGCGTTTGAGGAGCTGCTGCTGTATCAGGCGGGGCTTTGGATGATGCGCGGCACCGGTCAAAAGGGCGTTGCGATTGCATCCACCAAAAAGGACGAGGACGCCTTCTGGAAAACCATGCCATTCCCGCCGACCGCCGCGCAGACGAGGGTGCTGCGCGAGATCCTGGCCGATATGCGGAGCGAGCTGGCCATGGCGCGACTGGTGCAGGGGGACGTGGGCAGCGGCAAGACGGCGCTGGCGTTCGGCGCGCTGTATGTGGCGGCCAAGAAGGGCTATATGGGCGCGATGATGGCACCCACCGAGATATTGGCGCGGCAGCACTATGAGAGCGCAAAACAGCTGCTGGAGCCGCAGGGGATCCGCTGCGGGCTATTGATTGGCAGCATGACACCAAAACAAAAGAAAGAGGCGCATCTGGCGATCCAAAACGGGGACTGGCAGGTGGCGATCGGCACGCACGCATTGATCAGCAAGGGCGTGGAATATAAGAATCTGGGGCTGGTGGTGACCGATGAGCAGCACCGTTTCGGCGTCAAGCAGCGCACCACGCTCAGCGAGAAGGGGGATTCGCCCAATGTGCTGGTCATGTCCGCCACACCCATCCCGAGGACGCTGGCGCTGATTTTGTATGGCGATTTGGATGTGAGCATCGTGGATGAGCTGCCGCCCGGTCGCACGCCTGTCAAAACGCGCGTTGTGCCCGAATCAAAAAGGGATGGCATGTACGGCTTCATCATCCAGGAGGTGCAGGCGGGCAGGCAGGTATACGTGGTGTGTCCGCTGGTGGAGGAATCAGAGGCGGTGGAAGCACGGCCGGCGGAGGCTGTCTATGAAGATTTGCGCACAGGACCATTGAAATCCCTGCGCGTGGGGCTGGTGCATGGCAGGATGAAATCGATCGAAAAAGAGGAGATGCTCAGTCAGTTCCATCAGGGAGACTTGGACGTGCTGGTCTCCACCACGGTGATCGAGGTGGGCGTGAATGTGCCGAATGCCTCGGTGATGGTGATCGAAAACGCGGAGAGGTTCGGATTGGCGCAGCTGCATCAGTTGCGTGGGCGCGTGGGACGCGGCGCGAATGTGTCCTGGTGCTTTTTGATGGCGAACGAAAATGAGAAGCTGGATCTGATGACCAAGACGAACGACGGCTTCGTCATCGCGCAAAAGGACATGGAACTCCGCGGGCCGGGCGAACTGTTCGGCTATCGCCAGTCGGGCGCGATGGCGGCAGGGATCGGCAAGCTGATGGGCGATACGAAATTGCTCCAGCAGACGCACGATGAGGTCAAGCGATTGATGAAGCATCCGGATGACCCGGAATCGATCCAGGTCATGGCCGCGGCGAAAACGCTGTTTGACGAGCGAACACAGGATATTGCGATGAACTGACGGCCTCGTCGCGCAGCTATGCTGCGCTCCTCGGATGGGGAACGATTGCACGATTTCTTGTGAAGTAAAACTTCACGGTCAGAAATCGCGCAAGGACACGCCTCGTCGAACGGTGCGCCGTTCTCCTCGGATGGGAAACGAAAGCGAAATTTCTTGTTCCACTTCGTGTCACGGGCAGAAATTCCGTAAGGAAGTGCAC
>JAJDGF010000125.1 GCA_030265545.1 Eubacteriales bacterium OttesenSCG-928-N13 | reverse complement strand
GTCGTGAATGAATGGCTAAAGCGACTTATATTGATACAATCGACGAAGCTATAGGCTTTGGTGCAAATTGGTAGGTAGTGGTGCAAAAGTAGTTCCGCTGGTGCAAAGGAGCGATTACTGGCGCATCAGGTATTGTCTTTGGTGCATTTTGGCATGCCTTGGTGCAAATCGGAACTTTGGTGCATTTATCCGTCTACAAAGGCAACTTCATCCATCATAAACTGATAAACACACTGCCCCGCCTCTCGGTTGCGATGGCGGAGGATGTCTAGACGTTGGTGGGTTGCCGCTTGCCAATAGAGCGGGATGGTCTCTGCGGCGATTTTTTGTTTCCAGTAAAAGCACACGAAAACTTTATCCAAAATCATCTATCATATCTGATAAGGATTTCATGTCATACAAATTGCTTATGAACAGATTGTCCCATATATTCAAGCAAATACATCGTACGTCAGGGTCGTCTTTTCCTCTGTCAAACAATCGAATTACACATTTTATTAAGTCGCCAACAACTAATGGACGTTTCCATTCAGCGGACATCGTAGTTAAGCTGCTTCCTATTGCCTCCAGAACATCTGTATATTCAATGATATTTTCATCCGATTTGCCTAGGTAATCGAGAAAAGAATGAACGACGCGCACGCTCTGTCTGGATTGCATTATGTGAATCAAGAAATCTCTATCTCGCTGTATAGAGATACAACGGTCAAAGAACAGGTTGTTTAACGAGAAGATTTCCTGCTTTGTATGGTCAACAAAATGGAGGAGAATTTTCTCGCTACGAGCGTGGTACTCTTCATCGTTATACGAGCGAGCCGCTTGCCTACATATTTTGTCTATCTGTTTATCTGAATATATGCCACTTAAAAGCTGGTCATCCAGTTCTTTATCTTCAAAGTAAATTACAACTGCGCACATTAATTCGGCAGCCCGCTCAGATAGTTCTCCGATGTTTGATTTGCTGGCAGCAATTAAGACATCTCTGTAATATGCAGGATTATTATGATAATCACGAGATATCATTTCCCAAGCCCTGTGCGCTGCGATAATTCTCAAATCAGACGACAAAAGTTTGTGAAACAGTGAAATCGAAAACTCGAAATCATAATTACAGTATGGTAATACGCATGACATGACTGCAAAGCGAACGGAATCGTTAGAATCCGAACTTGCTCGGAGAATTGTATTCTTAAAACGATTGCTCAATTCCTGGTGCTTCCACAATAGAGCGGCGATTGCGTGCAAAGCACATCCCCGAACGTTATTGATTGAATTGTTGAGCAAATCGTGTGGTGAGCAGTTATCTGGATTTTCTGTTCGCCATATTCGTTGTTCGTTTCCCGGTGGGTCTGGATGCGTAAGTGCCAAGTCTTCCAAAAAACCAATAATATCTTCGGGCCAAGAATCTTTCGCGCGATGCTCAAGCAACCGTGCAATTTCTCTCGCAATATTATGATCTGCTGATTCTATGTATCGTCTTAACACGTCACAGACAAGTCTGACTTCTACACGCTCAGTACTTTCATCCTCGCATTTTAGTGCGCTAATGACTGATGAAATATACCTTGAGTAGCAATTCTCAGGAAAACGAAGAGATAATTCAGCAAACCTTGATGGTTGCAATCTCGCCTGCTTGGAAAGGTCGGATGAAAACATTTCGTGGGTTGCTTCCACGTAACACGAATCTGTTTCCCTCCCAGACCAATGGCCCTTCATCTTCTCGTTTGGTGTCGCAATAATTTCTAGCCATCGCTTATCACTGATTTTGTGTGTATACGCATGAATCGGTGACACTACGGATTTGCCCGGACCACCTGAGAATCCACAGTAGAAATGAGGACTGCTAATCCACGAATTTCGATTCAGAACATCAAGCAAATTACGAGCATATGAAGACAGTCTTTGGTAATCCATAAAAGGTAAGAGTTCTTTTTGGAAATGCCCCCAGTAGGCATAGTATACTGCCCCCCAGTCATGTTTTCGATTTACTTCAATTCGATTCCGATAGGTAGAAAGCATTCTCTTCTTGCTATCTTTCCATGCGCATATCGCTATTTCTAGTTTCTCAAACAAGACTTGACTGCAGGTAGGAGAGAATTTTTTGATTATTTTCTTTGTATATGAAAGATAATCTTGAGAATTACTTGTGTATTCAAATACTCTGTTTTTGAAGTCCGCCAATAGCCACTTAATTACGTCATCGCTAAAGTCGGTTGAAGCGTCGAGCAGTCCGTGTATTACAATTCCGTGACCTATAACTGATATCGGATAGTTAATCTGATTTATAAAGGACAAGGCGGTGGTTGGGTCAATTTGGACATATTCTTCAAATGCAGTCTTCACAAGCTTCAAAATCTTACGAACAGGAGATTTGTCATGCCAATCATTAAGCCACGGCTTGTAATTTTCAACGATGTTGAGGTGTGAGAGAGGATCTGGTACGATTTCTGTCGTTGCATTGCAAATTTCTTGGAATAATTCACTTATGATATCGGTGTGATTCGTCCGTGGGTATTTCTCTAGAGCTTTCTCGTCGCCCCAATGAGTAATCTTTAATTTGAATGAAGCGCTTTTGCGTACTATAATCCTAAATAATGCAATTGCTCTCGCGGACTGCGTTTCTACTAACTGTGAAAATCCCCAAAACTCATTAAACAGCTCGGGATTACGTTCGAATAGTTCAAGTCTCAAATTGAACATATCCTCTGAGTCGTCAATTGGATTATGGCAGAGCGCATGAAATATTTTTCTATCGTCTTCGCAGTCACAAACGTATCGGCGCAATCTGGTCGTCACAAAATCTGGTTGCGTAGAGCCTATTGACCTCAGCAACGAAAGACCTTTGTCCCCCATCCAAGCAAAACCCTCGCTAGAAGACATTATGTATGCGGGGTGCCCCAAATAAACCGTTTGAAAAATATAATCAGCCCATTCAGAATCGTCTGCGTATGTTTGCACAAATACGAGGACGGCTTCATTGGGTTCTTCACATTGTCCAATTGTATCGAAAACGGCACATTTGAAATAATACCTTACACACTTGGACTTCAGAATTTCATCACACTGCACAAGGAACATTGTTTTGTCAGAGTCAATGAGATTTTGTAGGATCGTAAGAATGCGGTATCGTAAGTTTGGCGTTTGGTTATCCAAGGGGCCAATTATATCTGGTATATTTTCTCCGCAGTAAATTCTATTCAATGAATCGTATGAAATAAAGTAATCTAAAAAGCTTTGGTGTGTGAACGACAAAATCCTTCCATCAGTCGTTAGCAAACCGCTTGAAATAAATTTGTCCACAATATTGCGATAATCAGCAAATAGTTGTATTGGGAGTGCGAAAATACTGCGCGTTTCCATCATGTTGACAATGCTGTCCTTGCAATTGCGTGCATCGTTTCTCGCTATTCCAATCCCCTCACAACGCATTTGTACTTGATCCCACCAAGCATCCATCAGCTGATATGATGAATATATCCCATTGTTCCGTGCGCCAGCATCTAACTGAGTCCAAACGAACAAAGAGGATGGTGTCTGTAAAAGCTTTTTGAGTCTGATTGAAAAGTTGTTATAGTCCGTACCGATTATTTGAATAACGTCCTCTTCTGAAAAATCACCTATGTTAACCTTCGACCAAGTTAAAGCCAATTTCTCATTTGGGTTAGAAAACAGAGATTTCAATCCATTATCGTTTTCCAAATCAAAAGTTCGGGAAACAAAAATAATGGATACCCTGCCATCTTCATATTGGTTTATGGCTTCTGCCTGCAAAATCATTTCCTTGCAAACGTCCAAAGCCGTTGCAGAATGATTGCTTGTCCATCTTAGCGAGTCTAGTTGGTCAAGAATTAGAACGCAAGGCTTTCCTGCAGATAGCGAATTTAGACAAAATATAGGAGACTGCGGAAGGCCGAGCGCTATTCCGTATGCATCTGCAGAAGAGCTTGGCGCATTCTTGTCTAGTTTTAGAGCAAGGTACGGTATATGAGCTGTATTTAGTTGTTCAATTACATCTTGAAGGCATCCGCTCTTACCTGCGCCGGCCTTTCCATGCAAGATAACAGAAACACCTTCGCAGACTTTCTGAACAATGGTATCCGCCTCATTTCTGTGAATCAGCTTGTTGTTTATTGGCTGATATACACCCCAATATATGTCGTTTAATGTGCTTATCCTTGGTAACACCCGCTCGTCGCGGGATATATTTCGTATATGGATATCACGAGCTTTCAAATAATCTACAACGTCTTTCGCAGTTATTTTTACGCCAAATTTGCCACTGTCATTTGCATATTGTTCAAGCAATACCCTTGTGATAGCAGCGTTTCCGGTAAAAATCATTCCGACATGTTCATTTAGGTCATGTTCGGCTTCGATCCCGGAAGGAAGTTGTTCAAAGTAACACTGTGCAAGTATATTGATAAGCTGATTCAGTTCTGCGGGCTTGTCTTTGTCAAGACCGTATTCCTGTGCGCAATCGTTGAACATATTCCGAATTTTAGGATTGCTTAGTTGGTAGTTAACGAAATCCTCCGGTGAACAATTAGTTCTGGCTCGCTTACACAATTCATCAAGTTCGTTGTATTGAAGTGGTGAAATGAAGAAATATCAATTTATTCCATCTTGCTCAATCAGTGTCTTAGAGCGCGCAAAGATATTTTATCGACGCAAATCATATATGCTCCACGCATTATGTGTCGTGTTACTCGCCTTACATTGGTAATACGATATTGAGTCGCCTGGATACGTTGCTAAAAACTCTACACCTTCTCCAGCGGGTCCCAGAGGTTCAACGGTTAACGATGTTAGTTCTTCATTCACAAGC
>JAJDGF010000126.1 GCA_030265545.1 Eubacteriales bacterium OttesenSCG-928-N13 | reverse complement strand
TCCATAACATCTGTACTTATATGGATTTTTGATGCAGGTTTGACAACAAATCGACACCGCATCAAGTCCCTCAAAATTCCCAAAAACGGGCATAAAAAGACCGCCCTGCATGGATCAGAGCGGCCATAAAGCATTGCTGCATGACAATTGTCAATGATATTCATACCGAAGCAGTATGTCTTGCTGATAATCGCCAAATGATGAGCCAAACAGGTTCATTCCGCCCACATGCAGCGCATCCGGACGTACGCCAACCTGCATGGAAAAATGGTCTCCCGTCTGCAAATTCAAATCGGACAGCTTCACATCTGAGCATCTCTGCAGATCCAGATAGCTCCCACTCTCGTCCACGCGCCAGGTCTTCAGATGCCCATACTGCGTGGAGCTGTCCGACCACCACTCCGGATTGCGCACGCCCCGCCGCCCGCCAAAATCGCCCGGACAGACCCATGTGCCGATCTGCTTGTCGTTGATGGTTAGGCTGATATCGCTCTCCCATTCGTTGCGGTAGTTGATGGCCTCGCTGCACGCCTCAAAGGATATCTCGATCGATTCCAGCGCCACGCCCCGAAACTGCATCGTCGGGAAATGGTACATCAGCAGTCCTTGGGCGAACCAGACGATCTCGGCATCGAATCGGCTGGGCAGATAGAAGGAGCCCGAGTTGTCCTCCGTTCCCAAAAACTGCGTGCCGGATGCCAGCCCGCACGTGGGCTGGATGTATTGAACGCCCACATAGTGCCCCACCGGCATGGAGATCTCGCCGCCATATTGGGGGCGCTTCTCGCTCGCAACCAGATTCATCGTCAGCAGGTCGGTCACCCGGCTGCACAGTTTCATCGTGCCGCGCGCACCCGGCTGCGATTCGGTATAAATCAGTCCGGCCTTCTCCAGCACGGATACATTCAGCGATATGGTGGAGAGGGGCACGTCCATTTTCTGCGCCAGCTCATTCACGTTCATGGTCTTGTGCCCAATCAGCATGATGATCTGCAACCTGAGCTTGCTGGACAGCGCGTGTGCAATCGGATACATCTCATCCATCTGGCTATTGATATCCAAATGCAGCCGCTTTCTGCCCTGCAAATCCTGCAATCTATTCATGCAACACACCCCTTTTCAGGCACCATTCGGGTGCCGCTCACATCCCACTTCCTATTTTATCACCCATCTTTTGTCGCTGTCAACAGAATCGGTCAAATGCACGCCAATTGAAATACACGTCGAAACAGACTTCGGTCTTATTATCATTATACAGACCGAAGTCCGTATAGCAAAGGCCCGAGATCATTTCGATCTCGGGCCAATTTGAATCTATATCGTTGCTCAGGAAACCCGTTTGGCCACGACCACGAAGGTGCCGTCGCCCGTGTGGTAGCTGCAAGTGGACAGGGTCAAAATCTCGTCCCCCCAGTGCGCCTCCACCCCAGTATCGATGAAGGAAAGCTGCTTCACCTGATCTACGTATTCATTGAACCGATTGTAATTGGATAGATCAATGAAGTTGTAATATTTGAAGCCCTCTTCCTCATCCTTGTACTGCCGGGAGCGGAACATGCCCATCACCTCATAGGTGCGCGTCTCGGTCACCAGATCAAAATTGATGATCTTGTGCGCCTGATAGAAGGACCTGCTCTCATAGTTGGGCAGCTGACCAAACAGCTTGCCACTCTTCATGTTGTGCCCATACAGCAGCAGGTTGTCGGTGGTGCTGTTCAGATCGCAGCGCTCATCCAAGAACGGCGTACCGCTAGCATTCACAGGGACGCTCTGAAGCTTCGCACCATTGAGCGGCACAAACACCTCATACCCCCTTATGACGCCGCTGAGCGTCGTGGCTTGTGTCAGCAACAAAGTGGCTTTCACGATGTTGCCGGATTTGAGCTGTGTAGCACCATCACTGCTGTCAAATACCAGGTTAATACTTGCATTCAAAACCATGTCACCGCCGTCTGTTACGCCGGTCACAGATTCAAATTCATGCAGCTCATCACCCGAGGTGAGCGATGCGCCCATCAACATGTACGAAACCGAGTTATTGATGCTGCTCATCTGAACGTTCGTATCCACGCCCTGCCATTCAGATGTGACGCCCTGCTCTTGTGCAACTGCGTCTGCTTGGCTCGTAACATCGGTGCCGTCCTTCACGCTGAACTCGTCCAGCACGTTGCCTTCATCGCCCTCAAACGTGACGCGATGCATTTCATCGCTTTCACTGCTGACAAAGCTGCCTTGGAGCGACGAATCTGCAAGCACGAATGATGGAAGCATCTGCACCAGCATCATCACGGTCAACAGCAACGCGATAAATTTCTTGCTCATGTGTTTCATATTCATGAAACCCCCTACTAATATTTTCATGGCTTTCGTTTCCGGATTTGGTCAGTGCTTACCTAGTTCGCTTCGCCCATAACGACCAGCACGCGCCAGTCGTAGTTCACATTTTCTTCATCAGCAATCACTGTCAATGTCAAGCCGCTTTCATTTTCCACGTCCTGCCAACCCTCGCCCGCATTGTACTGCCAGAGCAGCTCATAATCGGTGGATTCAAATCCAGTCAGGATCGCCGTCAGGGTGAAGGTGTCTCCATCGCGAATGATCGTCGGCATTTTTCGCTCCACGCGAACATTGAAGTCATCCTGCGCGTCCCCCGGCTCTTCGCCATCTTCGGGGAGATCCGCGGGTTCTTCTGTCTCGTCAATGGCGTCCGGCTGCTCATCCGTCTCAGAGGATGTGTCGCCCTGCGCGTCCCCCGGCTCTTCGCCATCTTCGGGGAGATCCGCAGGTTCTTCTGTCTCATCAATGGCGTCCGGCTGCTCGTCCGTCTCAGGGGATGTGTCGCCCTGCGGCTCGGACTCGTTCTGCTCTTCGGTTTCATCCGCATTGCGTCCGGTCATCTGATCCAGCAAACTCTGCGCCGCCACGTTGAATGCTTCATTGGAATCTGTTGATTGTTCCTCGTTGTTTTCCTGCTCCGGCTCTTCAGCAGGGGCTTCTGCCTGAACCTCGGGCTCCTGTTGCACAGGCTGCGCATCGGATTTTCCCTTGATCGATACTACAACCTTCTCAAATTTCCCATCGGCTCTCGGCAAGGACAGACCAACGTCTGTTCCCGCCGTCACCTGCTTGGTATTCAGTTCTACCTTGAACGTCATGCGCAGTTTGATATTGTTGTTCTTGGCAAGATAGTTCGCGGCCCTCTTGGTGAATACGACGTGCACCTCATCATCTTCCACGATGCATTTCGCAAATGTCTTTCCATTGACTTTATAGGACTTCTCTTTTTCGCCCTTTTTGCCAATCAGGATTTCGGGAAGCTTATAGATGTATTCATGATCCGGATCCACCGCGCTGTCCACCAAGAACTCCACGCTCATGGTGTAGTCATCGCCGATGGTCAACGTGCGGCCATCCAGCGAAACGCTCTTGCCGCTGGCGTTCACCATGCGCAGGCCATATTTGGCATTCGGCACAAATTGCACCATATTATAATGAAACGATGCCTGAGGTGCAACCTGTGGCTCCGTCGACTGTTCCGCTTTCGCGGGCTCAGTCGAGGGTGCCGGATCGGGCTGCGTGTCTTCCGTTTCATCCATCGGTTCCGGGGCCACTTCCTCGGACGCTGCTTTGGGCGTCGGCGCGGAAGGCGCTTTGGCTACCGATTCGGGTTGGGTCACAATCGTTTCGGGGATTGTTACCGTCTCCTCCTCTGCCAATGCCGGGAAGGCCACCATCGACAACATCAGTGTAACCACCAGGACAATTGCGAGACATTTCAGATTGCGTTTCATAGTTTGCACCTCTCTATGTTTCATTCCTTGTTCTTATGTCACTCTATCCAATCAACCGAACATGAAAATAGACCACGTCCAATTGTCAGTTACATTCCACCATATTTTAGGTAATCTGGAGCGTTACATGGCAAACTTTTCATACGTTTTACATGTGATATATCTGAATACATCAAGTCGCCTAACCCTAATTTTATAATTCCAGCCGCTCATGTTTATTTTATAGGATCGGCAAACTACGTTCAGTTCACATAATAATGAATATTACCTGCGTTTTACCCCGTAATTATGCAGGACTTTTATAAGAAATCTGCCCATTTCTGCAGTATTTGCATGATGAAATGTCACTTGCGCATTTTTGCGCAGACAAGCGAAGGTTACATGCGATAACAATTCTTGTGCAAATTTTGCGCCCGGAATCATTTTGAACTCAAAAACAAATATCATCACATCCTGCACTCGAATTGTTTTCTGTTTCAGACTTCGGTCTTTTGTGAGATCTGCGCGACATAAACAGACCGTTTTCTGATACTGTTTCGGATAAAAACAAGAAGGCGAACCCCAAAATGAGGTCCGCATAATCTATATTTGTGCGCAAGCTACAATAGACCCCGGCATACGGTTACATGCGAGTCATTTCGCATGGGACGCAACCCGCATCACCGACTGCCACGGTTCTCCGAGTTGGCTGTCAGCACACGGAACTTGTCCACGTCCACCTTGGGTTGGCGCTCGTGGGTGAGCAATCTCCCCCACCGCCTTCATATATACCGTCTGCCAGGTGCCGTTCGTCGAGGTGTACCCGCAGCCCACCCAGCCATCCTTCCAATATTGCTTGCCGCGTGGCTGGGTGCAATCGCGATCATCCATCACATGCACGCACAAATGATTCTCGCCTTCGATCAAATGGCGAGATGTCAATCGCAAACGGAGTATTGCTGAACCTGCATACTGCCTGCACACGATGCCATCAAATCGGGTGCTTCTCCGCGCTCTACGTGCACG
>JAJDGF010000124.1 GCA_030265545.1 Eubacteriales bacterium OttesenSCG-928-N13 | reverse complement strand
GTGTTTGTGCTATTTGCTGCTGTCTATTCGTCCTCAGTTGGTTCTGGATTCTGTTCCAGATCCTGCACCAGTCGATCCAGGGCGTCCGGCTCATCTCGATCATTCCTAGGTTCGATCGCATCCAGATCATCGCCCATGGTGCGCTCAGAGGCGGCTGTCGCCTGTTCGCGCGCCGCGTGCGCAATGTCCTCATCGGTCATGTTCTCGGGATCGATCAGATCGATCTCGTCCAGCGGCTCATCATCCTCCGGCTCGGCACGCGCCACGCACACCACCTTGGCACCCTCCTGCACGCGCATGATGCGCACGCCCTGGGTGTTGCGGCTCTGCACAGTGATTGCGCTGACCGGCGTGCGGATCACGATGCCGTCGTCCGTGATCAGAAGCAGGTCTTCGGATTCATGCACCAGCAATTGCGCTGCCAGCAGTCCTGTCTTGTCGGTCAGGTTCATCGCCTTGATGCCCTTGCCCGCGCGGGACTGGGAGCGATATTCGTCCATCTCGGTGCGCTTGCCGTAGCCCAGCTGGGTGAGCGATAGCACCTGCATATCCTCCTCCAGGATGCTCATCGCCACCACATGGTCGCCATTCGCCAAATCGATGGAGCGAACGCCCATCGAGGCGCGGCCAATCGGCCTCAGGTCGCTCTCGGGGAAGCGGATCGCCATGCCGCGCTCACTGCCCAGCAGCAGCTCGCGGCTGCCATCGGTCAGCGCCACGCTGATCAAGTCGTCATCATCACGCAGCACGATCGCGATCAGGCCGCTCCTGCGCACGTTGATGAATTCGCTCAGCTCGGTGCGCTTGATGGTGCCGTTGCGCGTGGCCATCACCAGATAGTGACCCTCGGCCTTCTCCTCCGGGATGGGCAGCATGTTGGTCACCTTCTCGCCGCCCTCCAGCTGGAGCAGGTTCACAATCGCCGTGCCGCGCGCGGTGCGTCCGGCCTCGGGGATCTCGTAGCAGCGCTTTTGGAATACGCGCCCGCGGTTGGTGAAGAACATCAGCAGGTCATGCGTGCTGGTCACATACAGCTGCTCCACGAAGTCCTCCTCGCGGGTGGCGGTGCCTGTGACGCCCTTGCCGCCGCGCCGCTGAGAGCGGTAGGTGGCCTTGGGCAGGCGCTTCACGTAGCCGTAATGGGTCAGCGTGACGACCATGTCCTCTGCCTGGATCAGATCCAGCATATCGATCTCGCCGTCGAGCGCGGTGATCTCGGTGCGGCGCTCGTCTGCAAAGCGGCGGCGGATCTCCGTGATCTCGGTCTTGATGATGTCAAGGACCATCCACTCGTTGGCCAGCACGTCCTTCAGATGCGAGATCAGCTGTTGCAGCTGGTCATACTCCTCTTGGATCTTGTCGCGCTCAAGGCCGGTCAGGCGGCGAAGACGCATGTCCAATATGGCCTGCGCCTGGCGCTCGGACAAGCCCAGCTCCTCAATGAGGCGCTCCTTTGCGATGGCATCGGTGCGGGAGGAACGAATCAGCGAGATCACCAGATCGATGCGATCCAGCGCAATCAACAGACCCTCCAAGATGTGTGCGCGCGCCTCGGCCTTGTTCAGCTCATAGCGCGTGCGGCGCACGATCACGTCCTTTTGATGCTCGATATAGTGATAGAGCACCTCGCGCAGCGTGAGCACCTTGGGCTCGCCGTTCACCAGCGCCAGCATGTTCACGCCGAAGGTCTCCTGCATCTGGGTGTGCTTGTAGAGATAGTTCAGCACCACGTTCGCGTTCACGTTGCGCTTGAGCTCCACCACCACGCGCATACCCGTGCGGTCGGACTCGTCGCGGATGTCGGAGATGCCCTCCAGCCGCTTTTCGTGCACCAATTCGGCGATCTTTTCCACCATGCGTGCCTTGTTCACCATGTAGGGGATCTCGGTGATCACGATGCGCTGGCGGTCGTTGGGCATGGATTCAATCTCGGTTCTGGCGCGGGTGATCACGCGACCACGCCCGGTGGCATAGGCCTCATGGATGCCCGCCTTGCCCAGAATGATGCCCGCCGTGGGGAAGTCCGGGCCCTTGATGAAGCCCATCAGGTCCTCCACCGTGCAATCCGGGTGATCGATCATGTGGATCACGCCATCGATCACCTCGCCCAGGTTGTGGGGCGGGATGTTGGTGGCCATGCCGACCGCGATGCCCGAGCTGCCGTTGACCAGCAGGTTGGGATAGCGCGCGGGCATGACTTCCGGCTGCATCAGCGTCTCGTCAAAGTTGGGATAGAAATCGACCGTCTCTTTTTCGAGGTCGCTCACCATCTCCATGGACAGCTTGCTCAGCCGCGCCTCGGTATAACGCATGGCGGCGGCGCCGTCTCCGTCCACAGAGCCGAAGTTGCCCTGTCCATCCACCAGCAGATAGCGGGTGGAGAAATCCTGCGCCAGACGCACCATCGCGTCATAGACCGCACTATCGCCGTGCGGATGGTACTTACCCAGCACGTCGCCCACGATGCGCGCCGATTTACGGAACGGCTTATCGGGGGTGTTGCCCAGCTCCACCATGGAATACAGGATGCGGCGATGCACCGGCTTCAGGCCGTCGCGCACATCGGGCAGCGCGCGGCTCACAATGACCGCCATCGCGTAGGATATAAAGGATTTTTTCAGTTCCTCTTCGATGTCGATGGGCATCAAATGCCCAATGTTTTGATTGTCTTCGCTCAAGGGTGATACCTCCAAGCCATGATTTATGTTGGGTTCAATGCGTCCGCGCTAGAGGGGGTTGACACGAGTGCTCAACGCCATCTCGGATCAGATGTCCAGGTTATGCACTAGCTTGGCGTTCTCCTGGATGAATTCCTTGCGGGGCTCCACCTGATCGCCCATCAGCAGCGTGAACATCTCATCGGCCGAAATGGCATCCTTGAGCGTCACGCGGTACATGCTGCGGGTCTCGGGGTTCATCGTGGTATCCCACAGCTGCTGAGCGCTCATCTCGCCCAGGCCTTTGTAGCGCTGGACGTCCGGCTTGGCGTTCTCGCCCATGGTGGCCAGCAGCGCCTGCAGCTCCTGATCGGTATAGACATAATTCACAGATTTGCCGCGCGAGACCTTGTACAGCGGGGGCTGGGCGATGTAGACGTAGCCGTCCTCGATCAGCCTTGGCATATGGCGATAGAAGAAGGTGAGCAGCAGGATGCGGATGTGGCTTCCATCCACGTCGGCGTCCGTCATACACACAATGCGGTGATAGCGCAGCTTCTCCGGGTCAAATTCGTTGCCGAATCCGCCGCCGAACGCGGTGATCATGGCCTTGATCTCGTTGTTGGCGAGCACCTTGTCCATGCGCGTCTTTTCTACGTTCAGGATCTTGCCGCGCAGGGGGAGGATGGCCTGAAAGTGCCTGTCGCGCCCTGTCTTGGCGCTTCCGCCGGCTGAATCGCCCTCCACCAGGAAGATCTCGCACTTGGACGGATCGCGCTCAGAGCAGTCGGCCAGCTTGCCTGGCAGCGCGCCCGATTCAAGCGCCGTCTTGCGCCGGGTCAGATCGCGCGCCTTGCGGGCAGCCTCACGGGCACGCGCCGCACTGAGGCACTTGTCCAGCACCGACCGTGCCACGCTCGGGTTCTCCTCAAAGAACACAGAGAGCTTGTCGGACACCAACGAATCCACCATCGCGCGCACCTCGCTGTTGCCCAGCTTGGTCTTGGTCTGGCCCTCGAACTGGGGCTCCACCAGCTTGACGGATACGATGCCCGTCAGCCCCTCGCGGATGTCCTCGCCGGTCAGGTTCGCATCATTCGGCTTGAGGATGTTCGCCTTTCTGCCGTAGTCGTTCACCACGCGGGTGAGCGCCGAGCGGAAACCCGCCAGATGCGTGCCGCCCTCGGGCGTGTGGATGTTGTTCGCGAAGCAGAACACGTTCTCGGTGTAGCTGTCGTTCCATTGCATGGCGATTTCGCAGGTGGTGCCGTCCTTGATGCCCTCGATATACACCGGGGTCTTGAACAGCGGGGTCTTGTGATGGTTCAGATATTCCACAAACGACACGATGCCGCCCTCGTAGTGATACACCTTTTGCTTGGGCGGCTCCACGCGCAGATCATTCAGCTCAATGCGAATGCCCTTGTTCAAAAACGCCATCTCGCGGAAGCGGGTGCGCAGCACGTCAAAGTCGAAATTGCCCGTCTCAAAGATGCCCGGCTCCGGGTCCTCATTCGTCTTGACATCCGGCCAGAAGCGGATCGTGGTGCCCGTGCGCTCGGTCTCACCGACCACCTTCAGGTCGTATAGGATCTGGCCACGCTCATATTCCTGTTGGTAGATCTTGCCGTCCTGATACACGTTCACCTGCAGATGGCTGCTCAGCGCGTTCACCACCGAGGCGCCCACGCCATGCAGGCCGCCGCTGACCTTGTATCCGCCGCCGCCAAACTTGCCGCCCGCGTGCAGTATCGTCAGGCAGACCTCCACCGCCGGGCGACCCATCTTGGGATGAATGCCCACAGGGAAGCCGCGCCCGTCGTCCTTGACCTCGACGGAGCCATCCGGATATAGCGTCACCAGAATGTGATCGCAGAAGCCGGCGAGCGCCTCATCCACCGCGTTGTCCACGATCTCGTAGACCAGGTGATGCAGGCCGCGCTCGTCGGTCGAGCCGATGTACATGCCGGGACGCCGCCTGACGGCTTCAAGCCCCTCCAGCACCTGGATTTGGCTCTCGTCGTAGGCGTTTTCGATGTGTTGATTGTCTTGCATGCCTATCCCCTTTCCTTGGGTGACCATAGAGGCATTTGCCTGCCTCAAAATGCGTGAGGAAAATCTTTTCCTTCTTATATATTATACCACTTTTCTGCACATTAAGCCAGTGCATACCATGCTGAGCCATAATTTTACACGTGCAGATAATATATTTGCCCGAAAATGATCCTTTTGGACATGGTTTCGTGGCCGTTTTACCGGTTTTTTGCGCGGAAATTCGATGAACTGCG
>JAJDGF010000123.1 GCA_030265545.1 Eubacteriales bacterium OttesenSCG-928-N13 | reverse complement strand
TGCGGATTGAAGCTGGAGGGCTCACGCCCTCCAGACCTCCCAAGGAGTTTGTCAACACGCTGAAGCCCAACTACGATTTGTAGTTGGGCTTCAGCGTGTTGGAGAATATCTCTATTTTGATGGCTTATTCTTGCGCAAGGTCAGATCGATATCCCGCGCATCGGCCGCTTGCCGAAGCAATTGCGCGGCAAGCTGGGCGCGCTCCTTGGGCGTCTGCTGGGTCATGGCCTGCTGCTCCAGCGCCTGCATTATCTGATGCACATCCTCAATCGGCAGCAGGTTCACAGCGGTGCAAAACAGGCTCTTGCTGCGCCCATCGTTATACGCATCCAGCAGTCGATCGAGGTGCCCCATCTTCTCCTTCAGCTCCGCCAGATAGTTGGGCAGACCATCCTTCGCCGCCCGCTCAAAATCATGCAGCATATTGCGGTGCGTGATAAACGAATCCACTTGATCCACGCCATCATATTTCTTGCACGGGTATTCATCGCATAGAAAGCAAAACTCAACGCCCCCATGGCGCTGGTTGCAGCTGATGATCCCGCAGGACGGACGCTTATCAAAAAACCCCTCCCCGCCGCAGCCGGGACACCTGGACGCACCATCGGTATGATAGCGCGGACACAACCCGCAGTTCAGGCCGCAAGCCGACAGTTCGGGATTCACTCGCCTGACATTCATCTTGCCATCCCCCTTTACGAATAGTCACTCCCTTGCGCACATATCCTTAGTTGATATGCGCAAGGAGGGCAACCGCGTTTGAAGAAAATCATTGTAATCTTGCTGATGCTGCTGATATTAAACGGCCCTGCGCTGGCCGAAGGCAAGGTCTATGGATGCAGCATCATGAACCTATACAATCCGTTCTATCAACAGTTGGAATCCTCGCTGCGCATGGCGGTTGAGGCGCACGGCGATACGCTGATCAGCTATGATGCCTGCATGGATCCATCGCGCCAGCTGGAGCAGGTACAGCTGCTCATCGCGGCCAATGTGGACGCCGTTTTCCTGAACCCCGTGAACGTAAATGCGGTCGAACCAGCCATCGCACGATTGCACCAAAATGGCATCCCGATCATCAACCTGGACAACGAAGTGGAGGATCTGGACAGCGTAGACGCGTTCGTCGGCTCCAACAACTTCCACGCGGGCTATCTGTGCGGGCAAGATCTGGCAGCTCGACATCCAGACGGCGGCAACATCCTGCTGCTGGATGCGGAGGGACAAAGCGCCATCAGCGACCGCATGGCGGGCATCCACCAAGCCCTGATGGATGCGGGCATCTACTATCGCATTGAGCAACTGGATGCGCGCGGCGAGAGGTCCACCGCCCGCCGCATGCTGTTGGAGTTGCTCGATCCGGATCAACCGCTGCTGGCGATCCTGGCGGGCAACGACCACATGGCGATGGGCGCACTGGAGGCCTGCCTGAGCGCCGAACGCGCCGAGATCGAGCTGTACGGCGTGGATGGCTCGCCCGATGCCAAGTGCGCGATCTTCGAGCATGAGCAGTTCATCCTGACCGCCGCACAGAGCCCACATCAGATCGGGCAGCAGGCGGCAGAGATCGCGCACCGCATCACGGGCGGCCAATCCTACGATTTTCGCACCGCTATTAGCACCTTCCCGATCGACCGTGAAAACCTGGCCGAATGGGACATGCTGGGCTGGCAATAGCATCCATATCGACAAATGCCGCCTATCTTCGATGGAAGAAAGGTGGCATTTATACATGAACCTCAGATTTACCCGCGCACGCTGACATGCAGCCGCTCATTGTGCTCGGCCGCCTCCAAAAACACCTTCACCACGCGCCGCCCATAGCCATCCAGCGCGCTCTCCCACGCTGCCGGAATCACAACCCGCATGGGCATCACGATATCCGTCAGACAATCATACAGCGCATCCAAATTCGCACCATAATAGTCCGGGAAATCCAGCGCCCGCTTGAGATGCGCATGAAGCGTGTCCCGATCCCGCGCCGCCCAGATGGGCAGCATCACAATTTCGCCCATGGTTGGATTCCTCCTCATCGAATGCGTTGTTTGCATCAGTATAATTGTTCAAAGTCCTTGTAATGGTTGGCGGAATAGAAGACCATTCCATCGCTGGAGAACACGATCCGCTTGCCGCCGCGGTGGCCGTGCGTGTAGTCAATGTCGCACTCGGTGTACCTTCTGCCCTGCGCCTCGGGCAGCAAACCTTCGTGGTTTCCGAAGTGATCGCCCCCGATGCTGCACCCGGGCAATACATCGTTCAGGTTGCCGCTCTGCGCATCCCAGCCAGCCTCTTCGGCCTGCTTTTTCGTCACGAAATTCTTGGGCAGCTTGCCGTAGGTGTGGATGTACAACGCCACATTGTCCTTGTCGTTGTATTCGCCATCCTCATCGATCGCGGTCACAGAATCGGGCGCAACCGCCTGCTCCACCTGGTTGGGCGCAACGCGCTGCACCTGCTGCTGGGGTGCGCCATTGATGCCGCCCGTCGAATACCAATACAGCGCCAGCAGCACCACCAGCAATATCAGCCCGGCGCCCGGCGAAAGCTTCTTCATCTTCATGGCGTATCTCCTTTGATTCAAGTGTCCATGCTATCCGCGGCCTCTCCCGCCCGAACCACCCGAGCGCCTGCGACTGCCCGAACGAGAGCGTCCGCCCTCGCCGCCGGATGAACGCCTGCCATCACTGCCATAGGAAGATCCGCCCTGCGGCCTTCTGTCTCCAGAGGAGCTGCCCTGCTTATTCCGATCCCCGGAGGAATCGCCCTGTTTATTTCGATCTCTCGAAGGAGCGCCTTGGTTCCTTCTGCCGCCCTGTTGCGTCCTGAGCGGCTGCCCGTCCATCCCCAATTTGCTCGGACGTGGTCCACGCACCACAGGCTCAGACGGCGTGAACACCTCCATCGGCCACTCGGATTCCAGCCGCGGAATCTGCTTGTCGATCAGCCGCTCGATCTGGGACAACTGCTTCATTTCGTCGATGCAGCAAAAGCTGATCGCGTCCCCCTCCATGCCCGCGCGCCCGGTGCGCCCGATGCGATGGATGTAGGCCTCCGGCTCGTTGGGCAGATCGTTGTTAACCACGTGGGACAGCCCCTGGATGTCGATCCCGCGCGCGGCGATATCGGTCGCGATCAGCACGCGAACCTGTCCGGATTTGAACTGATTGAGCGCCTCTTGGCGCGCATTTTGGGATTTATCGCCATGGATGGCGCGCGCCTCGATGCCCTCTTTTTTCAGCTCCCGCACCACGCGATCCGCACCGTGCTTGGTGCGCACGAACACCAGGAAATTGTCCTCCTTGGGCGCGCGCTGGATCAGCTGCGCCAGCAGCTTTTTCTTGTTCGGGCGGTCAATCATATACAGCGATTGCACGATGCTGTCCACCGTGCTGGTGGGCGGATCCACCTTGACCGTCTCCGGATTGTGCAGAATGCTCATCGCGAGCGATTCCACTTCCTTGGGCATGGTAGCCGAGAAAAACAGCGTCTGACGCACGTCCGGCAGATACCGGAGCACGCGCCTGACATCATGGATGAAGCCCATGTCCAGCATCCTGTCGGCCTCGTCCAGCACGAAGATGCTCAGCAGTGACAGGTCAATATAGCCCTGCCCGATCAGGTCGTTCAGTCGTCCCGGGGTGGCCACCAGAATGTCCACGCCCCGCTCCAGCGCATCGGTCTGCGGCTTTTGTCCCACGCCGCCAAAGATCACGCACGCGTTCAACCCCAGTTTTTCGCCGTAAGAAAGAAAGTTTTCGTAGATCTGCTGCGCCAATTCACGCGTCGGGGTCAGCACCAGCGCCGATATCGCACGCCTGCCGCGCGCATTCATCGGGCGCTTGATTTGGGACAGCCTTTGCAGCATGGGCAGCGCGAATGCCGCCGTCTTGCCTGTGCCAGTCTGCGCGCAGCCCAGCACGTCCTTGCCCGCCAGCACCAGCGGGATGGTGGCCTGCTGGATGGGGGTGGGCGTATCATATCCGTTCTTTTTCACCGCCGATAGCAGCGGTGCGATGAGATTCATTTGATCAAATGTCATGTTTCCGTTCCTTGCACACTGATTCACGGGCCGCCACATCATGGACAAGCCCGCGTATAACCATTATACCACATTTTCGGGGATTTGCACAGGCCAGGGTGCGGGATGAATCGTTATATTCTGCGGAGCGACAGGCATTTTGACAATGACAGCAAGAACAGGAAGGCCTGCACCGACAGGATCATCATCCGCTGCATCAGCCCAGTGCCATCCGTCCAGACGTACATGCTCAATAGCGTCAGCACGCACATCGCGGCGATCACGATGGCAGATGTGATGAACGCGCGGCTCTCCCGCATCTGCCCGGCTTTATGATGCCCAACGCCAATCAACACGATTGAAAGCAGCATGCAAAAGAGCACCACGCACGTCAGCACAAAATGCGCCAGATTGCGCGGACTGAAGAAGTGCTCGTACATCGTCAGCGGCAAAATGCCATAGCTCATCAGTGCCAGCACGCCCATCCACATCAGCAGCAGGTAGCCCCTGCGCACGAGCGGCGGCGCATGCTGCTCCATGCGATACATCTCCATCAGGCAGACCAACACCAGCAGGTTGTGCAGCGTGTCCAGCGCATGCAGCAGCGCACCATTCGGCGAACCAACCGATGTCAGATAGCTCACAAAGTCTCTCATCCCGCTGTAGCTCGGCCAGTGTGCCTGCCCCCAGAAGATCACAAACACATACACTAGCGTGCCCGGCATCCCAAGCGCCACCGCCCACCTTCTCCAGACCAATTGTCTCCCGCGCACTGCCACTTGCCTCGACCAACCCAATTGCATCCAATCGCCCCTCTTTGCACTCCTCCTCCTATTCTTCCCAGCAACCAACCCAATCAATCCCATAACACCCAAATTCTCACCCATTGATCTTCGCGAGATCAAAAGTCATCTCCGTCACCAACCTCGAACCGCGGAAAATAAAAAGGGGCACGCGATAGCGTGCCCTCAGCCTGTCAA
>JAJDGF010000122.1 GCA_030265545.1 Eubacteriales bacterium OttesenSCG-928-N13 | reverse complement strand
GCCATCGAAGTCTGGTGCAACATTCACATTCGATGTGATCCTAACAAACAACGATGGTACGTCCTACGACGATGGCTTCTGCGACATACTGGACGATACGGGAGTTAGCCTCGGCAACACATGGACAGGGGGCAGCACCAAAATCACATTGGGAGATGGCGATGAGGTGACCGTCGTTGCGCAGATGCGAGGGACAACCTATCCCAATGTTCTGGTGCAGGAGCGAAAGGCCGCTGGCGATGTGGACTATTATGTGCAGGGTACCGACGGAGCCTATCTGCCGCTGGTGGATGACGCAGCATATCGGTCGCCCGCCGTGCCAATGCAGAGGAACGCGACGGGCAGCGACATTCCTGTGATTGCGTTCACCAACCGCGAGATGACCGAGCTGACGGTGAAAAAGCTGCTGTATGCTGCGGATTCAAACGACTGGCGCAGCTCGGATGCCTCCACATTTGCCCTGCAGGTGGCGCTGTATGATGCAGATAACGATCAGGTGGCTTACGATGGCCCCTATCAGCTGGATGGGGTAGCGGCCTTGGGCGCGCCGAAAATCGTACTAGAAAATATGGGCAATGCGGATTCGCATGTCATCACGTTGCCCTATGGCGTGCATTATACCGTGACAGAAATGGTGAGCGATGACGGTGGCGCGACTTGGGTGCTCGGCGTGCCAGATGGTTTCAGCAAGAGTGACGAGCTGACAAATGCGGTGTCGCTGACCGAGGAAACCACTGTCAGCGTAACCAACACGATGAATGTGGGCGAGCTCAGCTTCCAGAAGATCGCTGAGGTGATCGATAGCGGGGCAGACGTGATTGGGCTTGCGGGTGCACAGTTTGAGCTGAGTTCCGTGGGCGAAAACAGGCTTTGGACGGAGTTCGTGGATGCGCTGAGCGGTTTTCCGCAGACGGGCGCGACACCGATCACCACACGCGATGTGGTTACGCTGACCTCGGCGAAGGGCACGGATGATGATAGCGCCATGGACGATGGGATCATCACGCTGAAGTATCTGCCCTATGGCACCTATCAGCTGGTGGAGACCGTCGCGCCGTTTGGGTATCAGCGCGATTTGACCGAACGAACCGTCACGGTGGCTGCATCGGGAACGATCATCAGCGACGCGCCGGATGGCTTGATCGAAAATGAGCCGTCGGTACAAACGGACGATATCACATTCTTCAAGAAGGATGCGTTCGGTCAGCTGCTGCAGGGTGCGGTGTTTGCGCTGGATCGCACAGTGTCCAATCCCGATCCCTTGCAGGGCGGCGATGCGCTGTGGCATGAGATGGCCAAGGCGAAGGCAGAGGAAGACGGCGATGACGACTATGCCTATGATGCGGGCAACCACCGGCTTCTGATCACCAGCGATGCGAGCGGGGAGATCGTGGTGCCCAGCGCGCTGCTGATCGTAGGTGACTATTCGCTGGTCGAGGTCGCTCAGCAGGGCTATGCGCTGTCCGATGCGAGCTATGGGATCGAGGTTGGGACGAATGTCCAGATCACCTATACGGCGGGCAGTATGGACAAAACGGGCAGCATCACCTCGAAGCTGTTCACCAACACGCTGCTTGAAGGGCCGCTCACGCTGAAGAAGATGAAGCGGCTGGGCAGTGATCCAAGTACCGCGGTCGTGAACGCGGCGGAGGTGGAGGTCGGCTTCACGCTGGAGCCCGTGGCGCTTACTGCGCTGGGCGATGAATGGGATGCGTTCCTCGCGCGCGTGGATGCCCAAACCACTGGTTATGTGGCGACGGAGGGCAGCATGGCGCGGGATGATGACGATGACGAAGCGTTGCTGCTGACATCGGACGCGGGTACCGGCGTCGTATCGATCCCGAAACTGCCCTACGGCAGCTACACCCTGACCGAAGTGAATACGCCCGATGGCTTGATCGCCATGGATCCGCACACGATCGTCATCAGCGAGGCGGGCGCATCTGTGAGCGGCACAGACATCGACGACCTGGTGCAGGGCGCAAACGCGAACACGTTGAACGCGATCAACGACCTGGATACCGAGGATCTGAAGATCACAAAACAGGTGCTGGTGAACGGGGATACCGAGGATCTGACCGGCGCTGTGTTCAGGTTTGAGATGGTCGAGCTGACCGACGGCGACGAGATGTGGGATGTGTACCTGCTCGAGCTGGTCGAGACGGACTACATTCAGATCGATGACGAGGCGCTGATCCTGACGATCGACAATAGTGGTCAGGTCATTGTGCCCGGCCTGCCGGATGGCAACTATACATTGACCGAGACGGACGCCCCGCTGGGCTATGCGCTGCCGAGCGCAGCGTGGGCGGTGACGGTGGACGAACAAGGCGCGCTGATCACGGGCACAACGTTCAATGAGGCCATGAATGAGCCGATGAGTGTTGGCGCCGATCTGACCTTCTATAAGGAAGACAATTTTGAGCAGCCGCGTGCGGGGGCGCAGTTCAGCTTGACCCGCGCGGAGGGCGCGAGCACCATGCAGCATGGCGAGGATGTCTGGCTGGATCGCATCGCGGTGCAGGCGGGGGAAACTGGCTATTCGTTGAATGCTACACAGGACGCGCTGATCATCGATTCGGATGCGGATGGCGAGATCGTGATCCCGAGCGGGCTGCTGGTCTACGGCACCTATACACTGATTGAGACAGCAGCGCCCGCGGGCTATACGATTGGGCAGCAGACATTTACGATCACCGTGACCGAGGCCAGCGCCACGGCGTTGCGGGCAGATGTTACGGCAACCAATGAAGTGACAGGCAAGGAAGACACCTTCATCAACACGCTGCAAGAGGGCAGCATGGATCTGCTGAAGCTGCTCAGCGATGGCGATATGGGCGCAGCGCCACTGGGCGATGTCCAGTTTGAGCTTGAACCAGACGACCTTAGTGCGCAGGGCGATGAATGGGCGGAGTATCTGGCGCGCCATTCATCCCAGGCCGAGGACGGCAAGCTGATTCTGACCACCGATGCGGATGGCGTAGCTGAGGCGGACGGTCTGCCGCTGGGCTCATATACGCTGACGGAGCGGCTGAAGCCGGGTTTTGTGGGCTACAGCGAGAGCACGCCAACCAAGGACATCACGACATTCTTGCTGACTGATGACGTAGACGCGGTGTCGCTGACCGGGGAGAGTGCGATCGTCAACGAGATTGTGACCAAGAAATACACGCTGAATACGGCGGTGGATCTGACCGATCTGGTGGATGATTGGACGCAGGAACAAGGCGAAAAGAAGATGCTGCATGATGTGTCCTTCACGCTTGCGCCCAGCAGTGACGGGGTGCTCGCGGGCGAGGATGCATGGACGGCCTATCTGGCGCTGCTGGCGAATCAGACTTTGGATCGCATCGCGGTAAACGAGACGAACGGCACGATCACCATCACCACCAGCGATGGTGCGGCGGCTGGCAGCGTGCTGGGGCAGAACATCCTGATGGATCTGCCGGTGGGCAGTTACACGTTGACCCAGTTGAGCGTCGATGGCGGTGGCTATGAGCTGCTGGAGGATCCGATCGATGTGACGATCCCGGACGATGCAGATGCGGTTACCTGGGCATACAATCCGCCGCTCGTGACACAGCTTGATTGGCTCAAGCTGAACCAGTATGGAATGCCGCTGGATGGCGTGGAATTCACGATTGATTGGGTTTCCAGTGCCATGCAGCATGGCGAGGACCTGATCGAGCTGGATAGCATGTTTGGTTCTGATAAGAAGGACGTGGCCGAGACGGACGAAAATGGGCTGATCCACAGCGGTAGAGCGCTGTTGATGGGCGCATATACGATCACCGAGACGGGCGCGCCAGATGGTTACGAGGGCATCACGACAACGCTCGATATGAATGTGGATGCTGAGGGGAATGTAACGGGGGATCTGGCCGAGGGCGAGAGCGTCATCAACGAACTGATCGAAGGCAGTTTCCGATTCCATAAGCGCAGCCGCAATGATGGCCTGCTGCTGGCGGGTGCCGTCTATCAGCTGCGGATGGTGAGCCTCGTATCTGAGCAGCCGGATGAATGGGACGAATACATCGCGCGGCTGGCCAATGCCAAAGTGACCGGGGTGAGCGTGAGCCAGGGCACCATATTGATGACCACCGACGCAAATGGCGCGGGCAGCGTGACCGGTTTGCCGCTGGGCGAATATGAGTTCCAGGAATATGCGCCGCCGCCCGGATACGAGATCGATGACGCAGTGTTCAGACTCATTCTGAACGCGAGCAACAAGGACACACCCCGTATCGAGGGCAATGACACGGACGACAACTCGGTGACCGACCCGATGGCGTTTGGCTCGATCACCATCCAGAAACGCTCCAAGAGCGGCAACAACCGACTGAACGGCGCGACATTTGAGCTGATCCCGATCAAGCTGGATGCGGTGGATGGGCTTGCGATCTGGGAAGAAAGGGCGCAGGAGCTGGCAGCCGCGCACCCCCATTACATCAGCTGGAGCACCACCACAACACCCGGACACCTGGTGGTCAAGTCGGGCATGACCCAAAAGGGCGATACCCGCCTCAGCGACCTACCCACCGGGAAATATCGGCTGACGGAGACGAAGGCGCCCTCTGGCTATACGAAGGACAGCAGCAGCAAGACCGTGACCGTGTTGGATGGCGAGAATACCAAAGTGCTGGTGAAGAACACCAAGGAATCCAGCGGCGATGACGGGGATGTGGGCAGCCTCACCTTCGACGATGGGGACGACGACGATGATGGATCGCCGCAGACAGGGGATGACTGGCCGTTTGGCTGGCAGCTGGCGCTGCTACGCATGGCACTGCCTTGACCTGTGCGCGGCGCTTCGGATCGTGGCGTTTCCTGAAATGGAGACCTACTCCAAGACGATCGCGGCGGCCTATGCTCAGTTTATGCGAACGGGTGATCCCTCTACGGCGGCGAATCCATGGCCGGCATTTACGAATGCGCAGCGATTGACGATGATCTATGATCAAACCTTTCATATGGCGACGGATCCCTTGAAAGAGGAGCGCGAAGTGCTGCTGGGGCAGGGAGAGGAACCCGTGTTGATCAATACGTTCCGTGAGCGGGGCAGCTTGTCATTCGGGAATGTGATGTAGCGAACCGCAATGGCCTGACCAAA